>CAYXTZ010000047.1:0-10377 GCA_964468535.1 uncultured Sulfurovum sp. | reverse complement strand
GTGTGCAGACTGTCATTCTACTAATTTGAAAAAAAATTATGATGTAGAAACGAAATCTTATCATACGACTTACGATAGCATCAATGTCTCCTGTGAAGCCTGTCATGGTCCTGCGTCAAAGCACTTAGCGTGGACTAGCAATAAGGAGTTAAATGTTAGCAACTATGGTTTTCCTCTCTCTTTTAAAAAGAAAACAAAAGCATGGAGAGAAGAAAGTATTACACTTAAAAAGTTTATACAAACTCAAGAACTTAATGTCTGTGCCAAATGTCACTCAAGACGTACTCAGTTAGATGATAATTTTATAGCAGGAAATGACTTTCATGCCCACCATTTACCTGTAAATCTTGATGATGGACTGTATTTTCCTGATGGAAAAATACAAGATGAAGTCTATGTTTACAACTCTTTTGTCCAAAGTACTATGTATGAAAAGGGTGTGACGTGTACAGACTGTCATGACCCACATTCCCTAGAGCGTAAAGCTGTGGGAGATAAAGTATGTTTTTCTTGTCATCAAAGTGATGTTTATACATTAACTTCACACCATAAACACCAAGAAGGAAGTACTGGGTCTTCATGTATATCTTGTCATATGCCTGCACGTACCTACATGGGCATAGATAGTCGCAATGACCATAGCTTTAGAGTACCAAGACCTGATATCTCTGTAGAAATAGAAAATATACCTAATGCTTGTAACTTATGCCATACAGATAAAAATGCCACTTGGGCTATGGGTTCCATGAAAAAATGGTATGGTAAAATACCTAAGGGTAAGCAAAACTTTGCACATGCCTTACAAGATTTAAGAAATAACATGAAAGAAGCTCCTAAAGGTTTATATAGTATTTTAACTTCTGATGCACCTACTATTGCAAAAGCAACAGCCACAGGCTATTTGGGTAATTATCCTTCTACTCAAACTTACACTACCACAGTACAGATGTCAAGAAATAAAGATGTCATGATAAGACGTGCTGCTATACAGGCATTGGAGTCATTTCCTCCACAAGTAAAAGTGAAGCATCTTTTTGCTGCCTTGTCAGACTCAATGAAGATAGTCCGTATGGAAGCAGCACGGCAGTTGGTTTCTATGCCTATAGGGCAACTCGATGAAAAAAGAAAGAAAATATTTTTGAAAGTTTTAGACGAATATGAAAAGATATTGCTCTTCACCGCAGAACGCCCAGAGTCACAGCTTTCACTAGCACTTTTTTATGAAGGAAAAGCCTTAGATGTAAAGGCAGAAAATGCTTACAAAGAAGCTTTAGTATTACAGTCCTTATTTGTACCTGCCTATGTGAATTATAGTCATTTTCTAGTAAGTAAAGGACGAAATGATGAGGCATATAAACTTTTAAAGAAAGGGATTGAGAAGCTACCTGAAATTGGTATTTTATATCATGCATTAGGATTGTGGTATGTAAGAAATAAAGAAAATGATAAAGCAGTCACTGCCTTGAAATATGCAGTAAAACTTGAACCTGATAATGCTCGGTTTGCTTATGTGTATGCAGTGTCCATAGGAGAAAATAACCCTAAAGAAGCAATAGCTGTACTTGAAGTAGTATATCCTAAAGAAACGGGAAATATACAGGTGGTATCTGGATTGCTGTATTATTATAAACAAATAGCTGCACTTGAAAAGAGTGCTAGCTTTGAGAAAAAGTTAAAAGCACTGGAAAATTTTTCAGTAAGATGAATTTTGATACTTTTGTTTAATCTATTTTACTTATTTACTATCGTTTAAACTATGCTCCATCCCTATCATGCTCATAAATCTACCAGAACATCCTTGTTCTTTTCTGTAGGAAAAAAAATGCTCTACTTCACAAGCTGTACAGATATGAGACATTTCTATATGTGATTCTTTTAATCCTGCTTGAAGTAGTTGTCTTTTGTTGATGTTGGGCAGGTCTAGCATGTATTTATCTTTTATTTGCGTATAGCTATCTGGCATGTGAAAAAAATGTTTTGCTACATCTCTTCCTACTTCATAACAGCACTTTCCTATAGATGGTGCGATACCTGCCCTTATATCATGCTCATTGCTTCCAAATGTTTTTTTCATTTTTTCAACCGTTTTTAGTACTACCTGTGCTTGCGTACCCTTCCATCCCGCATGCACGGCTGCTACGACATGATTTTTTTTGTCATAAAGCAATATAGGAACACAATCAGCAGTTAATATACTCAAAATCACATGAGGGATGTTGGTTATAAGGGCATCACAGTCCTTTATGGCATCCTCTCTATGCTCCCAGCCTTTTGTTTCTTGTTTTGTAATGATGTAAATATTGGCACTATGTGTTTGATTTGCTACTATGAAGCGTAAAGGGAAGTCTGTTTGTAGATGCTTTTCTATTGTCTTTCTATTGTCTACGATGTTTTTTTTGTTTTCACCCGTATGTAATGCGAGACTAAACTTATGGGGATAGTTCAGTGATTTTTTACTGACTAAATGGAGTAACTCAGGATATTTTTCTAGGTGTTGAAATCTATAAAAGTCAAGCATGAAACTCCTTAATGCCTTTTAGATATAATACCTAAAAAAAATGAGGGATATGTATGGAATCATGGTTTGATTTTGATAAACGTATTTTTAAACATTTTTCTTATATCCTGATGTTTCAAGTTGTACCACTTTTTCTAATTTCCTCTTACTTGATTAACGAGATTAATCCTCAGCTTTTTCGTAAACAGATGATATATTATAGTATTGCTTCTTTTGCTTTTGCTGTTTCCGCATTTATTCCTTGGAGACAGATAATTTGGTGGTTTGTACCTATTTTTTATCTGGGAAACCTCGCATTGCTTATTGCTGTAGAGTTCATAGGCAAGTCTATCCTTGGAGCTCAACGATGGATAGAAATTCCAGGTATGGGGGTCACTATACAGCCTTCAGAGTTCATCAAGGTGTCTGTTATTATGATGCTAGGATACATGATAGGACATACACCGCCACCCGAAAAAGGCTATGGTCTATTTCATTTTATAAAGCTTTCTATTGTGATTATTATTCCTTTTGTACTGATAGCACAAGAGCCAGATTTGGGAACAGCATTGGTTTTACTTATTACTGGTTACGGTATATTGTTTGTTGTGGGTATAAACTGGAAGATATGGATTTCTTTAGCTGTCATTTTGGGTCTTTCTGCCCCTGTGCTTTACGGGCAGCTAAAACCATACCAAAAGAAGCGTGTAACGGACTTTGTAGGCAAACCTAGCTATCATGTGCAACAAGCCCTTATCGCCATAGGTTCAGGTGGATTAGAAGGTAAGGCCAAAGAAGATGCTACACAGACACAATTAAAGTTTTTACCTGTCTCTTCTACAGACTTTATTTTTGCATATTTGGGAGAAAGATTGGGGTTCAAAGGCATGATAGCAGTCATTGTATTGTATATCCTGCTCATCTTTAATTTACTCTATATCTCTGCAAAATATACCAATGATTATCTCATTAAAGTATTTGCATCAGGTTTAGCATTTCTCATTTTTGTGTACATGGGGGTAAACATTTATATGGTCATAGGTCTAGCCCCTGTAGTGGGACTTCCTCTCCCGCTATTTAGTCACGGAGGGACATCATTTATTATCTTTGCTGTTATTTTTGGTATTTTACAAAATCTTATTGCCTTTAAGGACTACAGTCGTTATAATTCTGACTCAAAAGTAACGATGCAAACAAAAGATTTTCATTGAGACCTTTTAAGTGATAATCAACTAATTTAAACTTCATACGCTTACTTAAACCACTGAACCCCTGAAAATCTAATTATTAGACATCTCCTTAAGTAACTATACACTAAGATATCAAAAATATCTTAGGGGTTTTTATGTCTAAATCATTTATAACAGAGTTACTTTCAGTTTTACTTATAGTGATGTCCTTTTTCGTTCCCGAAACTTACAAACAAGCGGTACTCTTTACAGGACTTTTTGCCTTTTCTGGTGCTATTACCAATCAACTTGCCATTTATATGCTTTTTGAACGTGTACCTTTTCTTTATGGTTCGGGAGTGATAGAGAAAAACTTTGAAACATTTAAAGAGTCTATACACACAATGATAATGAAACAGTTTTTCACCAAAGAACAGTTGGGTGATTTTTTTGCAAAAGAAGAACAGAAAATAAACTTAGCACCTTTGGTTGAAAGTGCAGACTTTTCACCTGCATTTGATGCACTTTCAAAAACAGTAATGGAGTCAAAGTTTGGTGCTGCTGTCAATATGTTTGGAGGAGAAGAGGCACTTGAAGGACTACGTGAACCTTTTGCAAAAAAACTTAAATCAGCGGTATCTTCCATAGTCTCTTCTTCCGCTTTTAAGGCACAACTAGATCATCACATACAAAACTCAGCACTTTCAGATGACATGATAGACTCCGTTGAAACACTTATCGCCAAGCGTCTTGATGAACTTACACCTAAGATGGTAAAAACATTAGTACAAGAGCTTATTAGAGAACATTTAGGCTGGTTGGTAGTTTGGGGAGGAGTCTTTGGCGGTCTTATAGGGCTATTATCTTCTATGATATATAACGTTTGATTTCACCGACTTTAAAACTACATCCACTTTTTAGTCTTAGAAGTAGCCTGTGCTTCCAAAGGGTCATCTGGCCAATAATGTCTTTTATATTTCCCTCTTAAATCTTTCTTCACATCTGCATAGGTATTTGCCCAGAAGCTTTGCAAATCTTGGGTGATTTGCATGGGTTTATGGGCTGGAGAGAGTAGGTGTAGCATGAGTTTTACTTTGCCATTTAGCAGGGTAGGTGTGTCTTGTGTGCCGAACATCTCTTGTAATCGTACTGCTAGTATGGGCTGTGTTGGGTTTGAGTAGTCTATGGTTATGAGTGAACCTGAGGCTACTGTTTCTTTGGCAGGAGCCAAGGAGTCAAGTGTTTGTGTCTGCTCGTAGCTTAGTTGCCCTAAGAGTATGTTATAAAGGTTTAGACTTTTAAGTTCTCGTATACTGCTCATGCCTTGCATGTAAGGGGCTAAGCATGTTTTAATATTTGTTAATATATATTCTTCTGAAAAGTCTGGAAACTCGATGTTGTGACGGTTTAGAAAGGTGACTCTGGCTTTAAGTGCTAGAGCCTCTTTATCCCAGCTTAGTACATCTAATCCTAGTGCTTCAAGCTCTTCTAGGAGTAGGTCTGTGACATCTTCATTGTCTGAAGACTTGATGGCTCTTTCTTTAAGCACAATGGCACCTAGTCTTGTAACATCTCTTACCTCTACACGTTGTTCTGTGCCATTCCAGTCTACTTCTTGGCTTGTTTGTATGTGTTGGTCTAGGTATTCTTCTATTTGTGACTGTTCGATGGTTATGGCTTTGTAGATACTGGCATGGGTCGCTTTGGCATCCAAGTCTGCGATGACGATGAAGCGTGAGAGTGATAGCGTCTCATCGCTGTAGAGTTTTGCACCCTTGCCATTGGCAAGCAAATAGGTATTGCCTGTGGATGAACGTTGTTTGGCGATGCGTTCTGGGTAGGCATAGGCTAGGAGTACACCCAACATCTCTTTGTCTATCGTCCCTTTGGTTTGTGCCTCTAGGCGTTTGGCTGTGGCTAGAAGGGTGTGACAATGTCCTTTATTGATATTATTTACTATAATACCTTGTGAAAGCTCATGTAGGTCTGCGACCCTTTGGCTTAGGTCTACACTTCTGTCACTTCTAAAGTAGATGTCTTTTTCTGTAAGTATCACACTTAGCAAAGAAGCTTCATAGCTTAGCTTATGTGATTTTGATTTTATCATCATGTGTGAGAGTCTAGGGTGCAAACCATACTTGCTCATAGCCTTGCCATGAGTAGTGATGAGTCCTTTTGTATCTAATGCTCCTAGCTGTATGAGCAAGTTTTTTGCATGGCTAACGGCAGTAGAGGGTGGGGTGTCTAGCCATGTGAGGTTTCTGATGTCATCTGTTCCCCAAAGGGCTAGTTCTAGTACCAAAGAGGTGAGGTCAGCTTGGAGAAGTTCAGGCGTATCATGAGGCAGCAGTATTTTAGACTTGTGCCAAATGTGGTAAGCTTTACCAGCACTCAAACGTCCTGCACGTCCTGCTCTTTGTGTGGCAGAGTCTCCAGAGATGTGGCGACGTTCTAGCGTGTTCATACCTGAAAAAGGGCTAAATACAGAAACATTTTGCTGTCCTGAATCTATGACTACTTTTATGCCCTCTATGGTAAGAGAGGTTTGGGCTATGTTGGTAGAAAGTACCACTTTTCGTGTGTTTTTAGCTGGGGCTTTTATGGCTTTATCTTGCTCTTGCTTACTTAGGTTTCCGTAAAGTGTGGCTATGTAGACATCTTGTAGCTTGGCTTCAAGTAGTAGTTTTTCCAGCTCTTTTATCTGCCGTACACCTGCTAGAAATACAAGTATATTTCCCTCTTCTTCATCTAGGCATTTGAGGACACGTTTAGAGATGTAAGAGGGTAGTTCTTTTACTGTGGGCTGTGGCGTACTAAGGTCTAAGTAGTGACGCTCCACAGGGTAAGCACGTCCTTCAGATATGACAAGAGGAGCATCTAACATCTCGCAGAGTGCTGTAGTGTTAAGCGTAGCAGACATGATGAGAATCTTCAAATCCTCACGTAAGACAGCTTGAGACTCCAAAGACAGAGCCAAAGACAAGTCTGCGTGAAGTGAGCGTTCATGGTATTCATCAAATATAAGCAGAGCTACATTTTCTAAGCTGGGGTCTGCTTGGAGTTTACGCGTGAGTATGCCTTCTGTAACTATGAGGATTTTAGTCTTTTGAGAGTACTGTGAATCCATCTTTATCTGATACCCCACACGTTCCCCCACCTTTTCACCCAACATCTCAGCCATTCGTATGGCAGACATACGAACTGCCAAACGCCTAGGCTCAAGCATGATGATAGTCTTACCCTTTAGCCATGGCTCATCTAGCAAGGCTAGAGGCAAGGCTGTGGTTTTTCCCGCTCCTGGTGGGGCTTGGAGTATGAGTCTGTTGTGTATGAGGAGTTTTTCTTTTACCTCTGGTATGACTTGGGTTATGGGTAGGGTTTGCATGTTGGGATTATAGCTTACTTTTAGTTATAATAAATCCAATAAAAAAATAAAGGTTTGACATATTGTTTTTTAGTAAAATTGATGATTTATTTGGGAAATTTTTAAAATCTAATGTAGGAAAATTTATATTTCGCAAAAAGAGCTATTTGTCTGTCATGTCAACCTTGATGGTTATTGGTATTCCTCAGCTTGCATTGTTAAATAGTCAAAATTACCTCATAGATTTTGTTCAAAGATGGATAGACAGCACAGAGGGTTTTTGGCACTATGTATTTATAGTTATTTCACTTTTTGTACCAGAGGGAAATGTAGGGATTATTGTTTTGCTTGCCCTTGTAGGTTTTGCTGTCACGTTGATACGATATAGAGAGCTATTGCCATTCAAATTAAAAAAGCTATTTAACCTCGAGAGACTCAAACAATATGCCATAGAACCCATAGGGCGTGAAAAAGATAGAAAAGCTATCAAGGGTCTTTTTGAAAATAATAAACTATTGATTTTGATTAACAGCATGGGCGGTATTGGCAAATCTGTTCTAGCACAATATTATTATGATAAAGAGAAAGAGAATTATAAGTATATTGGTTTCGTGGTAGCAGAAGATAGACTCAAAGAGAATTTCTTGAAAAGTCTAGCAGGTCAACTGCCTCTTAGTGCCACAACTACAGATGAACAGTTTGTCGAAGCCATAGGATTGCTAGGAAAACAAAAAGGCAATAAGCTCTTGATAGTAGATGATGTTAAAAATGTACATACACAAAAAGAAAGTATAGAAAAGGTTATGGGTTTGGCTGACCATGGTTTTCATATCTTATTTACATCCAGAGAGCATATGGAAGGTGTGGAGACCTATGAACTAAAAGCACTAGAGACGAAGGATGCGATAAAGCTTTTTAGTCGACACTGTCCTGAAGCAGAGGGGAATCAAATAGTACAGATATTGGACCATATAAGCAGGCATACGCTCTTTATAGAACTCATCGCTAGTACAGTACACGAAAACAGCTATACTCTAGATGACATCATAAATAGATTTGAAAATGGTACTTTAGTTAAGATGACTCTAGTCAATCAAGAGAATGGCAATACAGAGACATTTAATCGAAATCTCAAAGAACTATTTGATATGCAAAACTTAGATAAGTCTTTTATAGAAATACTTCAACGTATGACACTTTTTCCTTCGATAGAGATAGATTTAGAGACTATAGAAAGATTTTTTAAAGTAGAGAATCTCAAAGTAAAATTAGGATTTTTAGTAAAGAAAAGTTGGCTCTTTGTTAACAAAGAGAATGAATATAAACTTCATGAAATTATCAAACTTTATTTACTCAAAAATCATTTTCCTTCTTATGAAACTATTGCTAATCCTTATAGTGAGATACAGAAATGGGCAGAAGAAAGCAACCCAAGTGATAGCGTGATAAAAAAGTATCGTTACATCTCTTATTTTGACTCTTTTTCATCTGTACTAAATGAATTTAAACTATCTGATAAAGCGAGTGGTACTTTTTATGGAAATATAGGAACACTCCATTTCTATCTAAATATATACAGCACTGCTTTAAAATACCTCACAAAATCTCTAGCCATCAGGAAAGAGATAGGAGACAAAGCAGGAGAGGGAACAACACTCAATAACATGGGGCATATTGCGTGGCAAGTCAATGATGAAAAAAAGGCACTACAGTACTGGCTAGAGTCACATCAAATAGCTAAAGATATAGGCTATGCCCAGCTTTTGGATGCACACGATAACATGGCAAAACAACTAGCCCCTGCTCTAGGTATGGAGTATGCTGAGGGGTTTTGGGATGAAGTGGCGAAGCGTGACCAATGAAGCACAGACCACAGCATAATTGACAAAGACATGGTAGTAGAAAAATCAAGAACCAATGTTTACCTAGACACTAATCTCAAAACACAAGCCTAAGTGAAGCTGTCAATATGTTTTTGGCTCAATCTATATAATAGAAAACGACATCAAGCTTTAAGCTATGAAAGATGTAGAAACGGGTGGAAACTATGAAGTCAATGGCTCAAAACACTTGAACGCTACGGCATAGTAGAGTTGAAAAGCTAGAGCTACACATTTTAAAGTAGAGTTTGGATTTCAATAAGTAACGTAAAGTTTACATGCAACTAGCACCATTTAAAATATGTTATACTAACTCTAACAGAACTAGATACTAAGGAGCAGATATGCAAACCATACAACTAGACATTGCAGATGATAAGTTAGATACATTTTTAACTATTGTAGAAAATTTGCAAAAAGACATAGTACAAGGTATAAGACTTAAAGACAATGGTTTTGACATAGAATCCATAGAAAAAGGGAGTCAAGACTTTATAGATATACAAATAGCCAAAAGTGAAAATAATCCACAATACAGTGTAGATGAAGCCAAAGCCAAACTAGGTTTATAATGACCGTTACCATAGACGCTAAGGCTATAAAAGACCTCTCTAAGATACCCAAAGTAGATACAAAGAAAATATTTAGCAAAATAGAGGCGTTGCAAAAATTCCCACACGTTCCAAACCTCAAAAAACTTACAAACTTTGAACCACCCTACAGAATGAGAGTGGGTAACTACAGATGATAGTAATTTTGTGCATCCCTTTGTTTTTATATTTGCATGTTATTATACTGATACTTATTTGAACATTTTGAGTGGGTTATGGCAATAGAGAGCAAAATAACTAGATCTCTGGCCATACGTAAAGAGATAGGAGATAAAGCAGGCATGTGTGCTACGTTGTTCAATATGGGGCATATAGCGTGGGGAGCGAAGAAGCAAGAAAAGGCACTTTCTTACTGGGTAGAGGTGCATAGCATTGCAAATACATTAAGAGAAGCTCAGGCACTAGATGCCTTAGATGGGCTAGGAAAATAGATAGCTCCTGATTTAGGTATGGAGTACGCTGAGGGATTTTGGGATGAGGTGGCGAAGAAGATAGATATGGTGGATGAATAGCTAGAGTGATAGTGCACAAGATAAAAAAGTATGGCAATTTGACATATTATTCCTATCTCTACCTATATGTTGAGTATAATAATTAAATTTTAAATATCAGGAGTGACGTTTGAGTGAAGTACAACAATTAGTTAATAACTTGTTAAATAATGCTACTTCCTATACGAGCATAGAACTCTTTGCAGGAGCTGGTGGTATGGCTTTGGGCATGGAAAAAGCGGGTATAGAGCATGTACTGCTCAATGACTTTGACCGTTATGCCACGCAAACATTAAATAAAAACCGTCCCCATTGGAATGTAGTGCATGGGGACATCGCTAAGATTGATTTTAAGCCTTATAAGG
>CAYXTZ010000046.1:0-10765 GCA_964468535.1 uncultured Sulfurovum sp. | reverse complement strand
AAATACGTTCCCTATGTTGTGCCATCCCATAATCTTTGGCATTTAAAACTTTATAGAAATATTTATATCCAAGTTCATCAAATGTAGCTTTAATCGTTTCAAACGTATTGCCTTTATCGTGACTGATAAGTCCTTTAACGTTTTCATAAATAAAAACTTTAGGCTTGCTTTCTTTGACTACTCTAGCAAATTCATAAAATAATGTTCCTCGCGTGTCTTCCAGTCCCTTTCGCTTCCCTACCATCGAAAAAGATTGGCACGGACTCCCTCCAACCAGTAAATCAATCTTATCTTTATACTTTTCACCTTTTATATCATACACATCGTCATACCATGACTCTTCGTCAATCTTATAATTAGAAAAATAACTCTCTTTTACAAACTTGTCATTATCTGCTGCAAAAACAATATTTGTTTTTAATTTTAAACGTTTTAGTGCAAATTCAACTGCACCAATACCTGAAAACATTGTTGCTAAATTTATAGTAGTTTTAGGATTAGAAAGTTTTTTATCGACCCAGCTATGCTGATTTTGTTTATTGGAGATACTATCAGATGACATACATGTATCGACATGATTATTTTGATTACGATACTCTAATGTCATGTGTGATTGCCTAAAAACTGTATTTGTTATGGGCATAATTATACCTTTTTTATTAGATAAAATCATTATATTATAAATTATAAATTATATTCAAAAAAGTGGCAAATTGACATATTTTTATATCCAAGGCAACAACACCTCAACCTGCAAGCCCATGGCTGTACTCTCAAAACCATCAACAGATTTTATATACTTTTTACAAAAACCTTCTACCATACAGCCCCCTGCTTTGCCTTTCCATAATCCACTTTGTAAATATGTTTCTAGGTCTGCTTCTTCAAACTTTAAAAAGTGGTAATGTGTGGCTGAAATATCTGAGAATGCTAAAGTTTTAGACTTGTAATGCAAAGAAGAGACAATAGAAATAGTTGAGCCACTTTGCATCTGTAATATACGTCTAGCATCTTCTGCATTTTTCGCTTTTCTAAGGATAGTACCATCATGTGCAGCTATGACTGTATCTGCACATAGTAAGGGTATTTCAAGTCCAAACTCACGAATGGCAGCTTCTAGTTTACCTTTGCTTGCTGTGTAAACAAAATCCTTTGCGATAGATGTAGTAATTTGTTCTTCATCAAACTTGGGTGATTTCTGGATAAACTTCACTCCAAATTTATGAAGAAGTAATGCCCTGCTCTCAGACCCTGAACAAAGGCAAATTTGCTTCATACCTAAAACCCTCTAAGACTCACACCCATCCACAGTGCTATAAGCCCCAGCCCTATGTTGAGTGGTAAAAGTACATTAGGTATCCATTTCATTTTTGCTTTTGCTTGCTTTATCTCCCCTGCACAAAAGAGTTTCCATGCTTTGGCCCGTCTTATATACATGTAAGTGAAGTTTATTGTCATAATAGTCCAAATGATTTCTTTGCTTAAAAACAATGTCTTCAATGCCCCGTGGTGTCCGCCCGTAGCCACTGCCATAATAAGCCCAGTAACAAAAAGTGAGATGATAAAAAATATCACCAAATTAAACAGTCTACCTGTAGTTTGTAAAATAATACCCAGTCTTTGTTTAGACTCCAAGATGGATGCTACCATATCGCTTTGTAGCATTTGTTCATCTGTGACACCACCGCGTGCCACTACGGGATGAGAAGCTACTCTTATGGCTATCATGCCTCCTACCCAAATAATGGCAGATATGACATGTAAAAATACAATAAAGTGTGCGTAATTAACAAAGAGTGCTGTCATTATAAATTGTCCTCTAAATACTCTAATGCTTTTTGCGTTGCTTCAGCTATCTTAGATGCATCTTTTCCCCCAGCTTGAGCAAAGTCTGGGCGACCGCCACCTCCACCACCTAAGATAGGAGCTATTTCTTTTATCCAATTACCCGCCTTGATGCTTGTTTCTTTAGAGCCACAGGCTATCATCACTTTATCGCCTTTCTTTTGGAAAAGCATGATGGCGACATTAGGGTATTTATTTTTCGCTTCATCTATAAGCTCTTTTATGTCACCCATCTCCACTTCTTCTACGATGACGCTAGCACCTTTAAGTTCTTTTGCCTTAAGTTCTTTTTTTGTTGCAGACTGTGCTGCTTGTACGTCTGCTTTGAGTGTTTTTATCTGCTCTTTTAGCTTGACTATACCCGCTAGAGCGTTCACATTTTTAAGTTCCGTTTTTACATCATTAAGTTCATCACGAACTGCTTTTACCGTAAGTACTGCTGCATTTCCACAGATAGCTTCTATGCGTCGTACACCCGCAGACACTCCTGCTTCTTTACTTATCATAAACAGCCCTATTTGGGCTACATTACTAACGTGTGTTCCTCCACAAAGTTCTATGGATGCATCACCCATATTTACTACGCGTACTTCATCGCCATACTTCTCACCAAAAAGAGCCATCGCTCCAGAATTTTTAGCTTCTTCTATGCTCATCACATCAGTTTTAGTAGGCATAGCACGGCTTATCTTATCGTTCACCCATGCTTCTACTTTTTCTACTTCATCGGAAGTCATAGCTTGAGGATGGGAGAAGTCAAAGCGTAAACGTTTGTCATCATTCAGTGAGCCTGCCTGAGAAATATGTTCACCCAAAACTTCACGTAGTCCAGCATGAAGCAAGTGTGTAGCAGAGTGGTGTTTTTCTATCTCTGCACGAGTTATGTCCACAACAGCTTCTACCTCATCGCCTATGCAGAGTTCCCCTTCTACTTCTGAGAGACTCATATCGAGAAATTTCTTAGTATCCAAAACTTTTACTATGTCATTTTGGATATGTAGTTCACCAGCATCACCCACTTGTCCTCCAGACTCTGCGTAAAAGGGTGTCTCTTTAAGCATGACCCATCCTTTACCATCTAAGTCTGTTACTTGTTCAAAGTCCTCATCAAGTAACGCTAAAACTGTTGTATTGTTTCTTGTATTTTTATATCCAACAAATGCATTTTCCCCAAACTCTTCTTTGAGCACTTTAAAATCACCAGTAGTTGCCGCGTCACCTGTACCTTTCCATCCTGCTTTCGACTGTGCTTTTTGAGCATCCATCTTGGCAGAAAATGCATCCATATCAAGACTTATATTTTTTTCACGTAACATGTCTTCAGTGAGGTCAAGAGGAAAACCATAAGTATCATAAAGCTTAAAGGCAACTTCACCATCAAAAACTTCAGAACCAAGCCATGTTGGTTCATTTTCTAGTTTTTGTTCTAACGCTTGAAACATATTTTGTGCATTAAAACCATAGGGTCTTTTGTTATTACTTGTTTCTCTGTCTTTGTTATAATGCATTCTTGCAAGCTCTTCATTGAAGAGTTTAATGCCCGATTCAATAGTCATAAAAAAACGTTCTTCTTCCATTTTCATAGATGTTTTTATCGCTTCTGACTTAGAAGGAAGATAATCATATTCCCCCCCCATTAAATCAACCAAAGTATCTACCAGTTTATGCATAAACGGTTCACGTAATCCAAGCAAATACCCATGACGAATAGCTCGACGCATGATACGCCTAAGCACATACCCACGCCCCTCTTTGTCAAAATTTACACCTTGAGCTAGTAAAAAAGAACATGAACGTAGGTGGTCGGCTATCACTCTGTATGATGCTGAGTTGCTTGCATCAAAGTCATACTTTGTACCTACAAGTTCAGCAATTCGCGTCAAAAATGGCATAAAAAGTGAAGAGTGGTAGTTGTTGGTTTTGCCTTCTTTTATCGCCACTACTCGCTCTAGTCCCATACCAGTATCTATGCTAGGTTTAGGCAATGGAGTGAGTGTACCTACCTCATCTCTAAAGTACTGCATAAATACCAAGTTCCAAATCTCTAAAAATCTGTCACCTTCTCCACCCATCTTGTCTTCTGGTCCACTAAAGTGTTCTTTCCCTTGGTCATAGAAAATCTCAGAACATGGGCCACAAGGTCCCGTGTCTCCCATCTGCCAAAAGTTGTCTGCATCTCCAAAACGAACTATGCGGTCTTTACTTATATGTTTTGCCCATATTTCTTCTGCTTCATCATCGGAGTCATGTATGGTTACCCATAGTCTATCTACTGGAAGATTAAGGTATTTGTCTGAAGTAATGAACTCCCACGCATATGCAATAGCCTCTTCCTTAAAATAGTCTGCAAAAGAGAAGTTACCAAGCATTTCAAAAAGTGTATGGTGACGTGCTGTGTAGCCTACATTATCAAGGTCGTTATGTTTTCCTCCTGCCCTTAAACAAGTTTGGCTTGATGTTGCACGAGGTGTAGCTGGTATGGGTGCATCACCTGTGAAGATGTTTTTAAACTGAACCATGCCTGCGTTAGTAAACATAAGTGTTGCATCATCTGGAACGAGTGGAGAACTTGTTATGAGTTCATGCCCTTTGCTTTGAAAAAAGTCTAGAAATGATTTTCTAATATCCATAGGTTACATATCCTGTTATAAATTAAGATATTTTATCTAAATACCACTTATATTCATAGGCATATCTCTGTCCATAAGTGGTATCTCTATACAATTTTTATCTTTTTCTTGTATCATTGCTCCTATACGTTATATACAAGGCTCATACACATGAATAAAATAGGATTATCATTAGACTACAATAACATCTGTAAAGACTACAATACCGTCTACTTAGACAGAGACAACACAGACAGAGACACTGTGCAGTGCATGAGAAAAGTACTGGATTGGTTTACCCCATTTCTTAGTCAACTTCTAAATCATTTTGACTACAAGATTTACAGACTTAACAATGACTCAAAACTAGAACTGGGTGAGATAGTTAGAAAGAGATTCTTTTTTTATTCACTAGAGAAAGAAATTATTGCACAAACATTTATACTACAAAAAGAGTTCATTCACTATGATACTTTAAGCCAATGGCATAAAGAGAGTAAAGAGAGTTTACTTATACAAAATGATGATGAGGGAGAGGGTATTTACTTTTATTTTAATGAAAACTCCCAAGTGCATACCTATTTACTTGAAAAACTCAAAGACTTCTCTTTAGATGAAGTTCCTTTTGAACAGAAGTAAGATAACAAATATCTTACTTCTACTTCCTTGACCATTACAAGTAAAAAACACACCTATCATCTATGTCATAATAAAAACTTCCATCGCTAAAAGTTGTACTTGCACCAAATGAAGAACATTCATAAGGTATGCCACCTTTTCCATCATCTGTAAAATCTACAATGCGAACAATGTCATCTACAATTGGATTGAGGTTATAATCCCCTTCAAGTCCAAGAAAGTCAAACTCACAATTATCAGGTGGATAAAATGAAAATTCTCCATTGGGACGTGTCACAGACCAGTCTCTCATAGAATCACACTTGTAAGGTATGCCCCCATAAGAGAAACCTCTATCATCGACTAAGAACAATGTGGTCAGATTATCATTAAAGTCATCATTACTGCCACCACAACCACTTAAACCAATCACCGCAACAAATGAGGCTATTATTAAAATCAATTTTTTCATATTAACTCCTTCTAAAAATTATAGTTAACTATAACTTACAATTGTGTTACATTTGTGTCAAAAGTTGTGCAATCTTTTGACTGCCCTCTCTCTCAATAACCTCAATCAGTCCTTGACTTTTTTGAGATAAATCTTCTTCTAAAAGCGTTAAAACTTTTTCTATATCTATCTCTTTTTCTCTCATAATCCACGCTAGGTTTTTTTCTACTAAAAACCGTGCATTATGATACTGATGGTCTGAGGCTGCATATGGATAGGGTATGTACAATGCAGGTACAGCTGTAGCTGAGAGTTCCCAAAGTGTTGAAGCACCTGAACGCGCTATGGCAAAATCTGCTTCGTTCATATACGATGCCAACTTAGTAGTAAAACCAAAGACCTCTGCTTTGACACCTAAGTCATCATAGGCACGTTGCACTTCTTCTATATGCTTGACACCTGCTTGGTGTATGATACGTATACCTTTTTCTTTTAGATTTATAGCTATATCTAGGGCTAAAGTATTGATAGCCCTTGCTCCTTGTGAGCCACCCAAGAAGATAATGGTTTTTATGCCACTGCGTACACGAGCATTATCAAAAAATATTTTTTTAATCGGATAGGCTTTAATAGGACTCTCAACAATATAAGAAGAAATAAAATTTGTTGCATAGGGTTTTAGTAATTTGTTCAATGAACCTAAGGCTGCATTTTGTTCGTGTATGACTAATGGTGCCCCTGTGAGCTTAGCAGCTATCGCCATGGGAGCCGCCGAAAAGCCTCCTACACAAAAGACAACAGATGCCTTATGTGTACGTAAAATATGTATAGATTTTAGCGTTGCTTTAAAAAGCATATATAAAGACTTTACTTTCCCTAAAACTCCTTGATTTACTACACCGCGTGTTTCAAAAAAATATTTTTCTTTAAAGTCACCATCTTCCGCAAACCACTGCTTGTCTTGTCCTGAAGTTGAACCTACATAAATAAGTGTTTCCTCATCCAAATACTCTTTCACTGCTCTTATGATGGTCAAATGCCCACCTGTACCACCACCCGTCATAACTATGCTCATTGTCTACCTTTTAAAATTTTAGAAATTATAGTTTATCTGAATACTTTCATAAAAGTACTCTTTTGCTACTGGAGTGGCTGCCCATTTCAAGATTGATGCCTTGAGTGAGTATTATTTTTCCAATTATCAAGAGAAACAAAAAGAGATAGAAAGTACAAAAAAACTTTTAGGAGAAAAATTGTTAAAATTTGAAAAGCTCCCTGAGTTTTTACTCCAACACCGTTCTTGCGTTTTTAAAAGTCTCAAATCTACCCTGATGGTTCAGCCTACACTTTTGAGTGTAAAGATGAAAAGTACCTTGGACTCAAGAAATAGTTTGACATGGCACCATCTGAATTTTAAGAGGAGTGCCTTAACACCTACTCACATATATATGATATGTCAATAGAACCGAATGATTCATCATATACAACCCACCCCGTTTGGCAAAATGGACTATCTATCGACATCTTGGTTTCATACTCCTTATTATCAATCATTAGTGTTTTTCCCTCAATGCCTTTGACTTCCGATAAACTTTCAATCTCCATCAAACTCTGATTATCTGAAATATCAATCTTGCCACCCACATACTCTAACGCATTTAAAAATCCGATTTCATAAAAAGTATTTCCGGCGAGTAACATATCTCCGCCAATATATTTTAACTTGCTAAATGCCTCGACCCAATTCACACTCAAGTAATTCATGTTTAAAACACCACCTATCTTTTCCAATGAAGAAAAGTCAGCAAAACCACATAATTCATTTCCATAAAACTCTAAATTTCCATGAACAAAACTAAGATTATCAAAACCGTAAAAATTAAAGTTCAAAAATTCATTATTAGCGTCTGTATTGTTTAAAGCAATCCACAAGTTACCATTGACGCCTTTAAGTGCATTAAAGCTAAGAATGTCATCTTCTGCCAGCCCCATACAGTCAATTCCCCTACTATATATACCACTAAATGCATCATAATAGCGTTCAAACTCTTCAGCATTATAAATATAGCATTTTTCCATCATTATATCTTTCAATAAGCTTATATCATTCTTTGAAAACAGTGCTTCACAGACAAGAGATTTAGTGAGTTGTACACTGTTTATGGTTTGAATTGACCATGAAGAACTACAAAAAGAGCCGTTATGAGGCAATTTGTTTGTAAAACTGATATCTCCGTCAAAATATACAGTTACATTCTCTTCACCAGATATGTGTTCCAATGCACTTATGTCCTCCAGTTCGTTCATATTATAAAGGAAAATATCACTACCTTCAACATGTTTCAATCCGGAAATAATGTCAAGGTTTTTCAAGTTTGTACCAGACAAATCAATAGTACCTTGAACTTCTTCAAGCTGATCAAATGCTTGAGTCAAGAAAAATTCATAAAGGCCTGTAAATTGTGTCCCTTTAAAGTTCAAATCGCCTCGCACGCCCTTCAATATATCAAAAGCGAGTATGTCCTGACGTGATAAATTCGTATATTTGCACTGTAAATCTCCGTCATATATACCATTAAGAGGGTTAAAGTGTGTTCTAACCACATATTCATCCATACCACATTTTTGGATCAATGTAGATACAAAATTTTCCACCTTAGGATTGAGAGGTAAATCTCTTCCTTCGCATATCATACTATTAGAATAGGATCTATTTTTACTATTGTCAAAAACACCAAAATGAGTAGATTCACAAAATCTTGAAGATTCTTCAGGCAATACAGTATATTGTCTAAGCAAATCTATATATATATTTATTAGGACGCCCAATCCTATATACCCACTGTAGATGTGCTAACCCTTTGATATTCCATAACAAAGGGTTACTCTCAAGATGAATATCTCCATCAACTTGATTTAAATTCAAAAGTCCGTCTATATTTTCAAGTTGATTATTATTTATATTCAAGTTACCATCTACCGTTCTCAAATTACGTAACCCGTCTACATTGCTTAAGTGATTAAAACTTAAGTCCAAGGCTCCATGGTATACTTTTACCAAGTTCTGTAACATCTGTGTCGTTTTAATCTGGTTATTGTTAAGTTTTAATTCACGAACACCTCCTAAATATTCAAACATAGATAGATTTTCATCTACTAGATTCCGATTTGAACAATCAATAGATATTTCCGATATTATGTAGCAAACGCACAAGACTTTCCCTCTAAAATCAGCTAAAATTTTCCCATAAATAATGAAAGGGAAAACATGGCAGAAACACACGTTATATCGGCACTTACAAGTAAAAGAGCAGAGGTATCGGGAGAGATAAAGCACTACGAGAAACTACTCAAACAATCCAAACTAAATTTACAATCCATAGACCATACCATACATATCTTTGATGAGAACTATGATTTAAGAACGATTAGGGCTAAAAGAGTCAGTCGTGAGCGTTATTTCAAGAATGGCGAAGCTAAGACTATGATTTTAGATGTACTTAGAATGGCTACAGAGCCTTTAAGTACAATGGAAGTAAGCAAAACTATAGCTTCTAACAAAAGAATTAATAATGAAGAGGGTTTTGATTTAGAACGCTTCTCTAAAGTTGTCTTAACATCATTGTCTAGGTGTGAGAATAATGAGCTTATCGAGCGTGTAGGCAAAGATGGCTTATCTATTTTGTGGCAGATAAAGTCCTAGGCTCCTAAGCGTTCAGCTACTCTTTTATTCCCTTGCCAATAACCACTAAATTCATTTGATACGCCACGGCTTAGGCAACGAGTTAATATGTCGTTAGCAATAGCACCATTGCTTCTACGTCTAGTGTCCTCACGGTATGCGATTTCATTGGCATAGTTTGAAAGATATAAAGGTGACAGTCTATGGCATTGACCATACTGCATACGTCTAAATCTAGCATTATAACTTTCACTTTGATTGTTGTTCTCTCCGTTCTTGCCACGATATTCTATTTGATGGTTCACTCTTTTCATATCATAGAGTGCGTGTAAGTCATCATAAGCGTTGGCTTCGTCTGCGTGTAGTTCAGTACCTTTGGTAACGTAAGTGTTTACGATACGGTTAATGTCAAAGGTATTTTCAGATTTAAGTACAAAAGTTTTAGTCTTAACTGCACCCACCACATCATCGCCTACATCGGCTCTTTGTCTTAGAGAGATAACCACTCTTTTGTTAGAGTGGTTTATTTTACGTCTATCTACTCTATCAGCTATGGTGTTGATTTGTCTTGTTTTGCCACCAATATAAACACCATCAATCTCGCAGACACCAGTAAGCATTTCATCGTTAGTATCATCCAATAGTGACTCTCTAAGCTTGTGAGATAAAACCCAAGCTGTTTTGTATTGAACATCTAGGTCACGGCTTAGTTGTAAGGCACTTAGAGATTTTACAGAGTTTGTGAAGATGGCTATAGCCAAAAGATATGTTTTTAAAGGTAATTTGTGTGATGCAAACAGTGTGCCACTTGTTACACTAAAGGTATGGAAACATTCTTTACATCTGTATTGGCTTCTTGTTGCTATGCTATACGGTGCAGAAGTTATACCACAATAAGGACATACAGGCTCTCCATCGTTTGCAGACCATCTTATTTGTTTGAAAATATTGTGTATCTCTTCATCAGGCATCATGGCTGTTTTTACGATTGATAGGGTTCTTGCTTTTGCTGATAATAGGAAATGTTGTGCCATGATTTATCCTTTTGGTTTGTATATAGATTATAGCACATTATTTAATGTGTGTCAATAGATTTTAACAAATTATTTAATTTATTTTTAACATTATTTAATTTGTTATTAAGTAATTTTTTGTTAGACTTTTGTATTGATAAGGATTTAATATGGACTATGAAGAATTTACTCGTAATGTACGAAAAGCAGGATTGACATTAAAAGAGTTCGCTCATTTAATAAAAACAAATCCTAATTCCATTACAAACTTATCAAAGAAAGAACAGATGCCTAAGAACCTTGCTATTATCGCCGTCCTATTGGGGGAACTTGTAGATAAAGGTTTGGGCTATGAACATCTATTTCAGAAGATGGGGCTAGAACCACACAAAGCAAGGGTTTTGGGTTCTTTTGGAAAGTTAAAAAAGTAAAAAAATGACAATTTGACATATTTTTGCCTATATGGGAATATTAATGTTATTGTTTCACAATTAAAAAGGATAAGTGATGAACGCTCAAATAGTACAAAAGCATTTAAACATAAAAG
>CAYXTZ010000045.1:0-10777 GCA_964468535.1 uncultured Sulfurovum sp. | reverse complement strand
CTTTGCCTAAGATAATTTTCGCGAATTATATCGAAAATTTACTATAGTATAGATTTTTATGATTTTATGGATTGAGTCATTTTAAGTATTCGCGCTAGAAGTGCCTTTAAAAAGGCACTTTTTTTATTTCAAAATAGTTTTTAATTCTTCTTCTGTGGAGATGAGTTCTGTGGATTTAACCACATTATTTTCTAAGTTTACTATGATGATTTTGTCTACTTTACTTTCATCTTTAAATTGGTCTACGATAGCTTGATCATAGAGTAGCAACATGGTGTATGGGCTACTTCTTAAGTCTGGCAGTGCAAATGCATTACGTATAATCACTGGCATTGGGCTAATATCCGCGATGAATAGTGTATTTCTTTTTTCTAAAAATCCACTTTCTTGTTTTTTTAAGAATTCATTTACTGCGTGTCCTGCATCTTTTGTAAAAACCAAAATAAGCTTTTTCGTGCTTGCATCTAATGTGTGTACTTTATCAAACTGATCTGGTAAAGTAAAACTTATGGTTGAACCTGCATTTAGCATATCACTGGCTTTTGCAGAAAACTTACTGGCATCATACTTATCTTTTCCATTCATAAAAAAGAAGATAGCTCCCCCAACAATCAGAAGAAGAAGCAAAGCTAAAAGTATTTTTTTAATCATAATTTGTATCCTTTAAATTTTTTTGCATCATAACATACAAAGGTTAATGGTAATAATTACTGTTATTTAAATTTTAAAACTCATAAAGACAAGCCATAAATTTCATGATATGTTTTCATAGCATATCTGTCTGTCATAGCTGCAATATAGTCTGCAACAACACGTGCTTCTTTCCGTACTCCAAAAAGCTCTTTTTGATGTGGAGGAAGCAAGTTTTTATCTTCTCTAAAAGCCTGATATAGCCCTTTAATGCATTGTTTTCCTGCATGCATTTTACGTGCTATTTTTTCATGCGTATAGAGCTTGTTAAAAAGTAATTTTTTTAGTATTTTAAGCTCTCTAGCTATATCTTTTGAAAAACCAAGAGGCAATTTCTCACTGGCCTCTAATGTCACACAAATAGGTGTGTTTTGTCGGTACTTTTGAGCATTCTTTTTAGAGTTTTCTATAAAATCTTCCACGAGAAGCTTAATCAGCCCTGCCACAAAACGATGACGGTAAAGCTTCTCTTCCCTTTTAATGCCCTCTTCTCTTACCATTTTATCTACACGTAGACAAAGAGCATCTTGAAGTAAATCATCAAAGGTGATGAGTCCGTATTTGACGCCATCATCTATATCATGTGAGGTATACGCTATCTCATCAGCATGGTCTACTACCATCGCTTCAAGGCTGGGATGCTTATCTAAATCAAAACATTTATCTAAACCATCTAAAAATGATTTTTTGTAGGGGAATGAATGTTTCATTACTCCCTCTAATGTGGCAAAGGTAAGATTAAGTCCATCAAAATCTTTATAACGTTTTTCTAGTTTTGTCAATACCCTAAAGGACTGAAAATTATGTTCAAAGCCTAAAGGTCTGCCATCATTTTTGAGCATTTTATCTAGCTCATCTCCACCTACGTGTCCAAAGGGGGTATGACCCAAATCATGGGAAAGTGCTATCACTTCTGCTAAAGTTTCATTTAATTCTAGCATACGAGAAAGTGTACGCCCTATTTGTGAGACTTCTAGTGAATGTGTAAGCCGTGTGCGAAAGTAGTCTCCTTCGTGGTTCAAAAAAACCTGTGTTTTATACTCTAATCGTCTAAACGAAGAGCAGTGAAGCACCCTGTCTCTATCTCTTGCATAAGGGTCTCTAAAATCTTCTTCAAAAGAAAAAAATCGTTCATGTGCTTGCATAGTATGCCTTTAGTATATAGTGCTATAATTGTATCAAATTATCAGAGGTTTATAGCATGGAAAAAATAACAAAATATCACATCGAATATGAAAAGCCCAAAGTCACCCTTTTACAGCACTCTGGTCTAGGCGTTGCGGAGATAGCTGCACGTACCTGTTATGACTCTTTTGAAAACTCAGAAAATGACTGTGTCAAAAACGCTATGGCAATGAACAGTGCAGATGAAATGGATACTGATGCTATTAACAATATTGATGATTCTGATTTGCTCTCTAAGCTGGCTTGGGTACATCATCATCACTCCATCATAGAACATGCAACTCTCTCTTTTTTGGTCCAAGGCACAAGCAGAGGCGTACTTCAAGAGCATGCCAGACATAGGCTACAAGCCATCTCAGTACGTTCTACTCGCTACACCATGTCTTCTGTCATCAACGCTTTTACTGCTTCACAAGAAAGCAAAAATAGCTTTACTTTCTTTTTAGAAAAAGTGCTTCTTCTAAATCTTTTTGTAATCACCGACGAAAACTATCTTGCAATAGAAATACGCTCAATTTATGATAAATTTTTATTTCAGTATGAACGCAATCCTGAGTATATTAAAGACGCGGTAGCAAAATCATCACTTCCTTTTGTAGTAGAGCTTAAGGGAAACGCAGAGGCGCTTTACGCCACATTAGAAAATGGGAAGAAAAAACGAAATGTAGGGGATGGCTTTAAACATATAGTCTCAGACAATTGGAAGGTTGATATGGTGGTCACTTTTAATATACGTTCTTTAAAAAATTATTTTGATTTACGTGACTCAGGAGCTGCATGGTTTCAGATACAATGGTTAGCCGAAGAGATGAAAAAAACAACTCCCATAAAATACTTAAAACTCATAGACAAACAATACAGATAAACGACTAATAAAAGTTAGCTATAATACCCCTTAATTTAAAATTAGGAATTTTTTTGCGCATTTTAGTCATTATTATTTTATATAGCAGTTTCACCCTAGGTCTTTATGCTCAATCACTCACTATGGAAAATATTGCTAACAATATTAAACAAGGGTTGCACTCACGCATTAAAGGTGAAAATAAAGCGATTATACAAAATATATATGCACGTACAGGTCATCAATCCTTATGGATGGGAAAAGAAAATGAAAAGAAAACAAGTGAACTCATACAGGCACTAGGCGACCCTCTGTTTAACTATAAAAATAAATCTTTTGACCAGGCTTCCATTTCACGCCTTTATTATATGTTAGACAACGCAGAGATATCTCAAAAGAAAAAGGCTGCTGTCTATGCAAGACTGGATTTAATACTTACTTCTTCAATGGTGCGCTTGGTACGATTTATGGTGCAAGGAGATGTTGACTGGGCATTGGTGCAAGAAAAAATGACTGCCCTCAAAGAAAGTGATGACATAGCAGCAACCTGGGAAATGTCACCAAAACCTTTTCCAAATCAATCAGCCCTTATTTCTGCCATAACCAATGGAAATATATATCCCTACCTCACATCACTTTTACCTTTGGAAAAACGTTATAGAAACCTTGTTTCACTTCTTAAAGACTACCGTATCATGAATAAGTTTCCTAAAATTCCTTATAGCAATACCGTGCTTAAGTTTGGAGACAGTGCCAAGCGAATAAAAGAAATAAAAAAACGTTTGCAAATTTCTGGTGATTACCCCAAAAGTGCAGACATAGATACTAGGTTTGATAGACAACTTCAAGAAGCTGTGACTACCTACCAAAAACGCTATTTACTTGAAGTCACGGGAAAGATAGACAAAACGGTTACCTATTATTTAAACCAACCTATCTCTCAAAACATACAGGCTATCATCACCAACCTAGACAAAACAAAACTCTATCCTAAAAGTTTTGAAGCTGAACACATTGCAGTGAATATACCAGATTTTTATCTTCGTTATTATCGTAATGGCATGATGCTTAGAAAAATGGGTTTAGTGGTAGGACGTATCGACAGACCCACGCCTATTTTTTCGGATAAGATAAAATATATGGTACTAAACCCTACTTGGACCATACCTGATAATCTCATAAAAAGAGACCTCATACCTGTGTTTCGTAAAAACCCTATGTATTTAGAAGAAAATAATATTCGTGTGTTTCGAGGCAAAAAAGAAGTACAAGTCACACAAGAGATGCTTGACCCCTATGAAAAAAGTGAAAAACGAGTGCCTTACCGTTTTGTTCAATTCCCTGGAGAAAACAATGCACTCGGTCGTGTAAAGTTTATGTTCCCCAATAAGTATGCTGTATACCTACATGATACAGACAACAAATCTTTGCTTGAAAGACGCTATAAAATTTACTCTTCAGGTTGTGTTCGTGTAGAAAAACCATTTGATTTAGTGACTACCCTTCTAACACATTCAAAAGGTAAATATAGTGAAGATAGAATTGCTAAAATACTAGAAAGCAATAAACCCACTACCATACGATTACGAAAGTCGATACCCGTCCATATGCTTTATTTTACAGTCTACCAAGAAGATGGTTTAGCGTATTTTAAACATGATATTTATCTTTATGACAAAATGATAGAAGAATCTGTAGAGGGAAACCGAAAAGAGACTTTTAGCATACCGAAAAAACGTATGGTTTCTGTTAAAAAACAAGGTACTAACCCTCTAAGTAATTAAGCCTTATTTTTTACGCATTTTTACACGCTGAAGATGCGCGAGGGCTACCGCCATAGCATCAGTAATATCTAAAGGTTTTATCTCTTTTTTTATCCCATACAAACGCTTTACCATAAAGGCTACTTGTTCTTTGCTTGCCTTGCCATTGCCCGTGACTGCTTTTTTTACTTGCAGTGCTGTATATTCATAAAAAAAACCTACCTCTTGTAATATCTTTAAACAAAGTGCCCCTCTAAATTGTGCAAGCTTTATCACCGACTTTGGGTTGAAAGCAAAAAAGATATCTTCTATGGCTACTTCATCTACCTTATGTGTCTTTAAGATAAGGTCTATGCCCTCTACCATCTCGACTATTTGGGACTGTAGCTCTTTTTCTTTCATCTTAAGTAAACCTGCCTCAACAAGTGAAAACTTTTTACCATCAAAATGTATGATGCAATAGCCTAAATTACGGCTTCCTGGGTCTATGCCTAAAATATTCATTCACGCCCTTGTTCACAGTGTGAATAAAATTATTCAACCCTGTTTAGTACCGCTATTTTAGCTTATTTTAGATAAAATCTTTAAAGTTATTCACATAAAGTTTTAAAAAATAGGAATGTATACAAATGAATATTGGACAAAAAGTACTTTTTGAACT
The DNA here is from genome assembly GCA_964468535.1 of uncultured Sulfurovum sp. GTDB lineage: Bacteria > Campylobacterota > Campylobacteria > Campylobacterales > Sulfurovaceae > Sulfurovum. The sequence goes on along the minus strand of CAYXTZ010000045.1, from coordinate 5,634 downwards.
TAAAAAAGAGATATCTGAAATAGACTATGAACGCTATATTAAAAAACTTGTCTACGACACAAAACATTCCCGCTCAAACATCGTTTATTTTTCTGCACCCAATATGATTATCGCTAAATGGATTAAGAGTAAATATACTGATAAAATCATACATCTTTTTGAGCTACTAAATGAGGTGAAACCTGAAGTAAAAATCACTGTAGGTAAAATGCAAAAGCCCTCCTCCTCTCCTGCACTAAAACAAAACAATGAAAAAAATACTTCAAAAAGTACCTACTTAAACCCTTCTCTTACTTTTGAAAGTTTTATTGTAGGAGATTCAAATCAATTTGCCTATACTACTGCTAAATCAGTGGCTGAAAAACCTGGGAAACAATACAATCCACTTTTTATCTATGGAGGGGTAGGATTAGGAAAAACCCACTTGCTTCAAGCCATTGGAAATTATCATATAGACTTGGGTAAAACTGTCATATATACTACACTTGAACAGTTTATGAACTCATTTACTTCACATTTGCGTTCTCAAACTATGGATAGGTTTAGAGATAAATTTAGAGAATGTGACTTACTTCTTATAGATGACATACAATTTCTCTCACGAAAAGAGCAAACACAAGAAGAATTTTTTCATACCTTTAACGAACTACATAATGCCAATAAACAAATAGTCATCACAGCAGACAGGGCTCCCAATAAAATAGCTGGTCTTGTTGATAGACTAAAAACTCGTTTTGAGTGGGGACTTATGGCAGATATACAACCACCTGGCTTAGAAACAAAAATAGCTATTATTCAAAAAAAATGTGAACTCGATGGTATTACACTAAACCATGAAATCATAAACTATATCGCTACAAATATGGGAGATAATATACGTGAAATAGAAGGTACTATTATCAAATTAAATGCTCTATCAAGTATGTTAAATCAAGAAATAACTTTAGATTTTGCACAAAATGCTATAAAAGATCAACTTAGGGAGAAAAAAGACAATATTACAATCGATGATATCGTTAAAATTATCTCTAAGGAACTCAATATCAAACCTTCTGATATGAAATCAAAAAAACGTACAAAAAATATCGTGAATGCTAGGCGTATTGCTATTTATTTAGCTAGAAATCTTACACCTAATTCTATGCCACAAATTGCCGTCTACTTTGGAATGAAAGACCATACAGCTATTTCACATGCTATGAAAAAAATAAATGAAATAATAGACAATGATGAGAACTTTAAAGTTCTCCTTGAAGAGCTTTCAAATAAAGTCCATAGTAACACAAAAAATGATGTATAAACTTCTATAACTAACTTGAATAAAAAAAAGATATAATTTTAAAAGTGAATAACTGTGAATACTTTAAAAAATTAAACACATTCACAAATGACGGTTAGATGGTTTAAAAAATAGTTTTTCACACTTTCATGTGATACTACTACTATCTACTACTATTATTAAAAATAAGGAAAGTCAATGAAGATAAAAGCAAATAAGCAAATAATAGAATCTATTCTTATTAATTTACAACCTTTTTTAGAAAAAAAAGATGCAAGTCAAATTACTTCACATATAATTTTTTCTACACAAAACAATAAATGTATTATAAAGGCTACAGATTCAGAAATTGGTCTTCAAATTATCACAAATAATATCATCATAGAAGCAGAAGGTTCTTTCACTGCAAATGGTAAAAAACTATTAGATATAATACGTATTTTAAAAGATGATGAAATTATCTTAGAACTATTAGATACAACTCTCATTATAAAACAAAAAAATTCAAAATTCAAACTACCAACTTTTGATGCACAAACGTACCCAAGTTTTCCAACTATTGAAGAAAAACCAAAAATTTCTTTAGATTCATTAAGTCTTATCCAAAATCTTAAAAAAATATCACCCGCAATTGATACAAATAATCCAAAATTTGAACTTAATGGTGCTTTAATTAATATCACAGAAAATTCAACAGATTTAGTGGGAACAGATACTAGAAGATTGGCTATTGCTACTATTCTAGGAAAAAATAGTGAAACACTTTCTCTTATCGTACCTAAAAAAGCAATACTTGAAATACAAAAATTATTTTTAGACCAAATAGATATTTATTTTGATGAAACAAACCTTATTATTTCAAATGAAAATTACTTTTTTTATACAAGACTTATCAATGGAAAATTTCCAGATTACCAACGTATTATTCCTAGTAGTACAAAACATCAAATCACTCTTCCTAAAAAAGAAATGATTGATGCTATAAAAATGATAACTACTATTTCTCAAGAAATAAAAATGACTTTACTCTCAGATACTATTATTTTTAATTCACTCTCTTCAGATAATGTAGAAGCAAAAACTGAATTAGAAATCAATACAGGTCTTTTGGATAAATTTGAACTTTCTTTTAACTCAAAATATATTTTAGATTTTATTTCTCAAGTAAATAAAAATGAATTTACTATAGAGTTTAATGAACCTTCTCTACCATTCATCGTAAAAGACGATAATTTTATTACGATAATTATGCCAATCGTTGCTTAATAATTCGTATAATTATAAAAAGGAAAAATGTTATATGAGTGAAAACAAAACAAAATATATTTTTGTTACAGGTGGTGTGTTAAGTTCATTAGGTAAAGGTATTACTGCTGCAAGTGTTGGTACCCTTTTAAAACATACAGGACAAAGGGTTGGTGTATTAAAACTTGACCCCTATATAAATGTAGACCCTGGTACTATGTCTCCGCTTGAACATGGTGAAGTATTTGTTACTAAAGATGGAGCAGAAACTGATTTAGATTTAGGACATTATGAAAGATTTTTAGATACTTCTCTTACGCAAAATAATAATTTTACAACAGGACTTGTTTATAAAACTGTTATTGAAAATGAACGTAAAGGTAAATACCTTGGTAAAACTATTCAAGTAGTACCTCATATTGTAAATGAAATAAAAGAACGTATTTACCGTGCTGGAGTTGGTAGAGATATACTTATAGTTGAACTTGGTGGTACAACAGGAGACATAGAAGGATTGCCTTTTCTTGAAACCATTAGACAAATAAAGCATGAATTACCACGTGCTTCTGTGATGAATATACACGTTACACTATTGCCTTACATAAAAGCAGCAGGAGAACTTAAAACAAAACCTACACAACACTCTATACAAGAGCTTAGACGCATAGGTATTTCACCGCATATGCTAGTTCTTCGTGCGGAAGTACCTGTAAGTACAGAAATAAAAAATAAAATTGCATTTTCTTGTGATGTTGATATAGAGTCAGTAATCGTAGCTGAAGATGCAGCAACTATTTATAAAGTACCTCTTAATTTTTTAGCACAAGACATTTTAAATCCTATATGTAAACATTTAGAACTTGAAAATTGTGAACCTAAAATGGATGAGTGGAGTCATCTTGTTAATAAAATATTATCTCCAAAAAATGAAATGAAAATAGCCTTTGTTGGTAAATACTTGGATTTAAAAGAATCTTACAAATCTCTTACTGAGGCACTTATACATGCAGGGGCTCATTTAGATACTAGAGTAAATATTAAGTGGGTTGACTCTGAAAAAGTTGATGAAGATGGTGCTCAAAAATACCTCAATGACTGTGATGGTGTTTTAGTTGCTGGTGGTTTTGGTACACGGGGTATAGAGGGTAAAATAAAAGCTATTCAATATGCTAGAGTAGAAAAGATACCTTTTTTAGGCATCTGTCTTGGTATGCAACTCTCTATGATAGAGTTTGCAAGAAATGTACTTAAAATTGAGGATGCAAACTCTGTAGAATTTGATGAAAATACACCCAATCCACTTATTTATCTTATAGATGAGTTTATAGATGCTTCTGGTTCAAAACAAATACGTACAAAAACATCACCTATGGGCGGAACTATGCGTCTTGGTGAGTATGAGTGTGAAACAAAAGAAGGCTCAAATCTTAGAGGGGCTTATGATGCACCTATGATTTTTGAGAGACACAGACACCGCTATGAAGCCAACCCTAAATACAGAGAAGCTTTAGAACAAAGCGGTATGGATATTACAGGTGAATCACATGGACTGATAGAAGCGGTGGAAGTGCTAGACCATCCTTGGTTTTTAGGTGTACAGTTTCATCCAGAATTTACCTCACGTCTTCAAAATGCCAATCCTGCTATATTAGCATTTGTAAATGCGGCACAGCAGCATAAAAATAAAGATGTATAAAAAGATTAGCCTTCAAAGTTTAGATACGCTTTTGCAAAATCGTTTTAAAGAGGGATTTCTCTCTTTAAAAGACCTTCCAAACCCCTCTATGTTTAAAGATATGGATAAAGCGACAAAGCGTATAGTCTCCGCCATAAAAAACAAAGAAAAAATCACTATCATAGGTGATTATGATGTTGATGGGGTGACTTCAACTACTCTTATGAAACTTTTTTTTGAGGAGATAAACTACCCTATAGAGTGGCTTATACCAAACCGTTTTCATGATGGTTACGGACTTTCGGCGAACATCATACCGCGTATACTAGGCACAGACTTAGCTATTACTGTGGACAATGGTATTTCCGCTGTGTATGCCGCCAAACTATGTAAGGAGGCTGGCATAGAACTTATCATCACAGACCATCATCTCTTAGCTCCTGAAGTACCTGAATGCTTTGCTATCATAGACCAAAAGCAAGACGATTGTAATTTTCCCTATGCTGATGTTTGTGGGGCACAGATAGCCTGGTACCTCATAGCCTCACTTAAAAATACACTAGATGTAAAGATAAATATGATGTCTTATATGGAACTAGTAGCCATAGCCATCATCGCAGATATGATGCCACTGCAACACATCAACAGAGCTATGGTTGAAGCAGGTATAAAAGCACTTAATAAAAGTACAAAGCCTGCTATAAGAGCTTTTTTAGAACACAGTCAAAAAGAAGCTTTGGGTGCAGAGGATATAGGTTTTTTCTTGGCCCCATTACTCAACTCTGCTGGACGCATGGAGGATGCTTTGCATTCTGTAGAGTTTTTAACCTCTACAAATATCTATGATGCCAGAGTAAGACTAGAAAAACTTAAAGATTTTAATGCCTTACGAAAAGCAACCGAACAAGACATCACAGAAAAAGCTATGCTACAAGTAGACCCTAAAGATGATGTTATCGTTGTATACGCAGAGCATTGGCATGAAGGAGTGGTTGGCATAGTAGCCGCCCGTGTAGCTAGACAGCATGAAAAACCCTGCATCGTACTTAGCGACAATGGCGAAGGGACGCTCAAGGGGTCTGGTAGAAGTTTTGGAGACTGTGACCTTTTTGCTATCACAGATGGCTGTAGAATGCACTTAGAGAAGTTTGGAGGACACCAAGCAGCCATTGGGCTTAGTATGAAGACAGGGAGCTTAGAAGCCTTTAAAACACAGATAAACAAAAATTATGCCACAGCTAACTACAAAAAAGATGAACTGGACCCAAATATAGTTGGAGAGCTACACTTCTCTAACATCTCTTTTGACCTCGCTAACCTCATCAAAAAGTACGAACCTTACGGTCAAGGAAACCCCACACCTAAATATATAAGCAAAAATGTAGAAATCCTCCAAGCAGACAGCATGGGAAAAGAAGCAGAACATTTACGTTTT
>CAYXTZ010000044.1:0-11129 GCA_964468535.1 uncultured Sulfurovum sp. | reverse complement strand
TGCAGGGGCTTCAAGCGGAAGTCATATTTATAATATAACAGAGCTTATAGCAGACAATAACTATACAGTGCGTGTACCTAATGTCAGTGGAGGTAGCAAACAGGCTGTGTTTGGAAGCAATGTATTGACACTATCAAATATAGGTGCAGGTGCAAATCCTAATTTAAATGATAGTGATGGTGTGCCTGTTGGGGTTAATGCAGATGCGGCGGTGCTTAATACCGATATCCCAAGTACAGGAGCAAATAATCATAGTTTTGATTTTGGTGTACATCCAGTAATCCTAATGCCTGCAATAAGCGTAGAGAAATCAACCAATGGTGTAGATGCAGATACAGCACCAGGACCACTACTTAGCGTAGGTGATGTAGTCACATGGGATTACAATGTAACAAACAATGGTAGTGAGCCATTGATAAACATCGTAGTTACAGATACTCCTGAAGGTGCAGCCACTTGTCCTAAAACAAGCCTAGTAGTAGGTGAGTCTATGGTATGTACAATTACAGGTGTAGCAACACTAGGAGCATATGAGAATAATGCAACTGTAACAGCAGAAGGAAATGTAACAGGAATACCTGTAACAGATACAGACCCTTCTCACTACACAGTGCCAGAAGTAAGCATCGGTTCGACAGTCTTTATAGACTTAGACAACGATGGACTACAAGAAGCAGGTGAAGCAGGTATATCTGGACTTACAGTAAACCTCTATGAAAATGCCAATACAGGTATAGTCTTTGCAACAACAACCACAGATGCAAATGGTAATTACTACTTTGGAAACCTAGCAGCAGGTAACTACACAGTAGGTGTTGTACCAAACGGTACGTACCCAGTATCCTCAACACCAACAGCTACAACAGATAATGATGTAGATGGAAATGATGATGGGACACAAGCAAGTTCAGGAGCTGAAGCATACTCATCAGTGATTACACTTAGTAATGATGGCGAAGTCACAACAGAAGCAACTGTAGGTGATGATACTACAGGACATGAACAAGATGATGCAGATGATAACAACGGAAACATGACTGTAGACTTTGGGTTCTTTAACCCAGTACCTCTAGTAGATGTAGAGAAATCAACCAATGGTGTAGATGCAGATACAGCACCAGGACCACTACTTAGCGTAGGTGATGTAGTCACATGGGATTACAATGTAACAAACAATGGTAGTGAGCCATTGATAAACATCGTAGTTACAGATACTCCTGAAGGTGCAGCCACTTGTCCTAAAACAAGCCTAGTAGTAGGTGAGTCTATGGTATGTACAATTACAGGTGTAGCAACACTAGGAGCATATGAGAATAATGCAACTGTAACAGCAGAAGGAAATGTAACAGGAATACCTGTAACAGATACAGACCCTTCTCACTACACAGTGCCAGAAGTAAGCATCGGTTCGACAGTCTTTATAGACTTAGACAACGATGGACTACAAGAAGCAGGTGAAGCAGGTATATCTGGACTTACAGTAAACCTCTATGAAAATGCCAATACAGGTATAGTCTTTGCAACAACAACCACAGATGCAAATGGTAATTACTACTTTGGAAACCTAGCAGCAGGTAACTACACAGTAGGTGTTGTACCAAACGGTACGTACCCAGTATCCTCAACACCAACAGCTACAACAGATAATGATGTAGATGGAAATGATGATGGGACACAAGCAAGTTCAGGAGCTGAAGCATACTCATCAGTGATTACACTTAGTAATGATGGCGAAGTCACAACAGAAGCAACTGTAGGTGATGATACTACAGGACATGAACAAGATGATGCAGATGATAACAACGGAAACATGACTGTAGACTTTGGGTTCTTTAACCCAGTACCTGCTGCCGGAAGTTGGAGTGGAAATGTATCACAAGATACAAACAATGATGATATAGGAGATACAAACCTTGTAGGTGTAAGTATAGAGCTCTTCACAGATCCAAATGGTGATGGTGATCCAAGTGATGGCGTATCTGTAGGTACAACCACAACAGATGCCAATGGTAACTATAGCTTTACTAACCTCACACCAGGAGACTATGTTGCAGTAGAAACACAACCATTAGGACTTGGAAACGTTAGTGAAAATGAAGGCGGATTGGATAATGACAAAGCAAATAATAACCTCCTTAATGCCATTGCAGGAACAGTTGATGCTGGCGAGAATGATGTAAACAATGACTTTGTAGAAGAAACTATCGGAAGTCTTAGTGGCAATGTAAGTCACGAAGATGAGAGTGGATTACATCCTTTAGAGGGTGTGACTATTGTTCTTTTTGATAAAGACAATAATGAATTAGGGCGCACACAAACAGATGCAAATGGTAACTACTCTTTTGTAAACCTCACACCAGGAGAGTATATATTAAGAGAGTTGCAGCCAGAGGCATACGCAGATCTTAGAGAAAATGAAGGTGGGGCAGATAATGATAGTAATTTCTTAACAGAAATCAATGAGATATCTGTGTCAGTTGACACAAGCGAAAATGATGTGGAAAATGACTTTGTAGAGGTAGTGAAATCGTTGATACTTAGAACACCAACACCAACACCAACACCAACACCAACAGCAACAGCAAATAATTTTGAAAATGCTGAGATAATTTCAAATATTCTAGATAATTCTCCTTTTTCAGATAGAATAGATACACAAGATGGTGATTTCTTTAGTTTTGTGGCAAATGAATCGGGTCTATATACATTCTCAACAAATATAGGTTCAAATACTAGTGGTTCTATTTATGATAGAAATAGATTAAGGATACATAATAATGAAGAGTTAACCTTAGGTAATTTCACTATAAGACAGACCCTTAGACAAGGTGAGACTTATTATATTCGTATCTATTCAGATACTGATACAAATTATACCCTTACTGTAGATTATATTTCTATAGATAGTTTCGTGATACGTTTTTATGAAGATATGCTAGGTCGTAGTGCAGATATACAAGGGCTAGAATATTGGGTTGATTTATTATCTGATGGAGTACTGTCGGGTGTAGACATTGCACATAGATTTGGTAATAGTGTAGAGTTTACAAATAGAAACCTTGGCGATGATGACTACCTTGCTGTACTGTATAGGACATTTTTTGATAGGACTCCTGATTCCGAAGGTTTCATACATTGGTCGGAAAAGTTAGGAAATGGAGAAAGTCGAAGCTCTGTTCTAGAGGGCTTTACAAATTCTATAGAGTTTAAAGAAAGAGTAAAAGCTTATGGCGTTAAATTTAGATCAACATCAACAGAAGAATTTATAAATAGACTTTATATTATAGGTTTAAATAGATATGCAGATGGGGCAGGATTTAGATATTGGGTAAATGGTTTAGTAGAAGGAGAATTTACTGCGAGAATAGTAGTTAACGGTATTGTATTTAGTGATGAGTTTATAAATCGAAACTTAGATAATAATACCTATGTAACTATACTTTATAGGATGTTGTTTAGTAGAGAAGCAGATAGTGCTGGTTTAGCTACTTGGGTTTCAACATTAGATAATAGTGAAAAGAGTAGAGAAGAAGTACTGGATGGATTCTTAGATTCTAAAGAGTTTATTGAACTTACTAAAGAGTATGGTATCAGGAGGAAATAAAACACTTAAAACAAGACAGAACAATCTGTCTTGTTTTATACTACTAAAAATCAAAAGGGTGCTGTATCATAACTGACATTTTACTGCCCTCTTCTCCATAAGCCACATCAAAACGAATAGGCAGTTGTGCTACCATAGCACGAAGACTTAATCCTACATCATATTTTAAATCCCTGAGTAAATCAAAATTGTATTGGTCATTTACTCGTCCTGCTTCTATAAAAGCGACCACTTGAAACCAGTCAACGGCTACAGGTACTAAGGGGTTTTTCTTTAGCGGGTTGTAGTTAAGCACAGCTCTGTATTCTGCTGTGACATAAAAGACGGATTTGTCTGAAAAACGGCTACTTTGGTAACCTCTCATGTTAAATAAACCACCTAGCTTAGCTCCTTCCCATACAGGAGGTCTGTGAGCAGCGATACCTGGAGCTATTTCATTATCATTATCCCATGAAAAAGAGTGTCCTGTCCATACACTTAGGGCTAGCACATTTTGCTGTGTAAATGAAAATGTATCTAGTGAGTAATATTTGTTAAATTTAAACTCTAAAAAATCCCAACTTTGTAGAGAATCACCTTTTCCAAAATCTTTAGAGTATTGCATTTCAAAGTGATATCCTCTTGAAGGATTTAAGTCAAAGTCTGTGTTGTCGTGGGTCATAAATAAGCGTAAACCATTGCTATTCCAAATGGGTGTTGATGTGGGCGATTCATTTTTCCATAGTTCAAATGCAGACCAGTTTTCAAAACTATTTTCTTGGTAAAATGTTTTAATCCCTATTGTGGTACGTCCTGTTATGAAAGGGACACCATTTCCATACTCTTCTCGGTTTTTCACGAAGCCATCTTGGAGTCCATATAGACCTTCAGGGTTATCTTTTCCTTCCCCTATGGGAAGTACATAGTTAAATGTAGTGTTGAAGAAATTTGTGTCTCCAGATGTGCTTAGTACATCATCTGGGTTTGAATTATTTGAACCATCTATGAAGTATTGCTCTTTTGGAAAATAACTTTTTAGGCTAATAAGTGAGAAGAAAAATCTGTTTGTAAAGGGTAGTTTATAGTTAGAAAAAGCAAAAAAGCCACCCGAAAAGTTTGCCTCCTTTACTTCACTATTTATATTAATGTCTTGCGATTGTCCTCCAAATAAGGAAGCTACCATAGTGGTTTGAGGCTGTAGTAAACCTTGTTTGATAACACCTATGCCTCCAGCTAATCCTGTAGAGTCACTGCTAAAAGCATAAGGTAAAACAATCCAGTCTTTACTTTCAGTGATAGGTGAATCTTCAGAAACTAAAAGTGTAGATGTGCAAAGTAGGGTGCAAAGTAAGGATGATAATATAGGTCTTGTAGTTTTCATACTGAATTATAACTAAAGAGATATAAAGTACCATTTTTAGGTTATAATATCTGCATTAAACATAAGGATATAAATATGGAAATCAAAAAGTGCAATACATTGGGTGAAGCAAGAATAGCAATAGATATAGTAGACCAAGATATCGTAGAATTGATTGCAAAGAGAAATGAGTATATCAAACAAATTGCACATTTTAAGGCCTCCATAGAAGAGATAAAAGCTGAAGATAGGATAGACGATATCATTTCAAAAGTAAGAGCTAAAGCCATCTCATTAGACCTCTCCCCAAACCTCATAAATGACCTTTATATTCACATGATAGATGAGATGATAGAGAGTGAAATATCTGAATTTAAAAATGCACAAAGGTTTTAAGCAATATTTTGCGTGAGCCGACTGCTGAAGTCAGCTAAAGGAGCTTTGCTCTGTTGCGTTCCATCAAATAGTAAACTTTTTATTCTTTAGTGTGTAGGAGAGTACACAGTGAGTATGGTAAAATGTTGTATTGATGATATAAAGGTCACACATGAGGATACTACTTTTAGAAGACGATGTTATTTTACAAGAGATTATAGAAGAATTTCTTGTAGAGCAAGGCTATGAAGTAGAAAGTTTTTTTGATGGTGAAAAAGCTTTAGATGCTATAGGTACTCTTTCCTATGACATGTTACTTCTTGACGTGAATGTACCAAACATAGACGGCTTTGAAATACTTTCCTACCTAAGAGAAATAGGCAACACTACACCCGCCATTTACATTACATCATTAGCTGGCATTGATGACTTGAAAAAAGGTTTTAACCTTGGGGCGGATGATTACCTGCGTAAACCTTTTGAGCTAGGAGAGCTGCATGCACGCATAGAACACATCGTAAGACTCTATAGACTTCAAGAAGAGATAGAGTTTGACGGTATGAAGTTTGTACCCAAGGCACATCAGATTTTTATGGATGATAAAATCATAGAAATGCGTCAAAAAGAAGCACAGGTTTTGGAGTATTTCATCCGTAATATGGGGAAAATTATCTCATGTAATGAGATAATAGAAAATGTATGGGACGATGAAAATATACCTACTCATGCAACAATTCGTACTTATATTAAAAATTTACGTAAGATGTTTGAAAAAGAGTATTTTGACAATATTAAAGGAGAAGGTTATCGTTTTAACATCGTATGAGCGGATATCTCTTTTTAGGTTTCTATCTGTCTATCTTGCATCAGTATTTGTATTGCTTTCTATTATAGGGTATCTTTTTTTTGAAAACAACCGAGAAACGATGAAGAGTGCTATGAAATTTGAAATGATGTATCAGGCACGAAATCTTAGCTCTGAGATAGCTATGAAAGCAATGAAAAATGATGAGCAAGGTTTAAAAACATTTAATAAAATATATTTTCTTAAGCACCTAGAACATTGTCGTTTTGAAGCAGGGTATTATGATGAAAATAAAAAACCAATTTATACAGATATTGAGGAAGTAAAGAGGTTTGATACGAATTTTTTTATCAATAAATCAAAATCCTATACGGTTACAGAAGATAAAAGTGCTCATTTAGGGGTGCGTTATATTGTGTTGAAAGAAAATTACTTAGCACAAGAATTACGTGACTTACAACTTAAAATTATGGGATATTTAGTATTTTCATTCATTCTTATGGGGATAGTAGGTTACTTTCTTGGAAGACTTTTTTTACAACCTGTACGAGAACAGATAGAGTCTTTAGATAAATTTATTTCAGATACTACACATGAGTTAAATACACCTATTTCTGCAATACTCATGACCATTCAATCTCTTAATAATATAGAACCAAAAAAGATGAAACGTCTTGAAGCATCAGCGAAACGCTTAAGCACAATGTACAGTTCACTAACTTATAGACTTGAAGGTGGAGTAGAACCTTCAGAGGATTTATGTCTTGCGGGAATTGTGGCTGAACGTATAGAGTTTATACAGGAGGTTATAGACTCCAAAAGATTAAAAATACTTTTAGATTTAGAAGCTACGAAGATACATATGCCAATACGTTCAGTCCACAGGCTTATAGATAACCTTATGTCAAATGCTATTAAGTATTCTGATGTAGGAGATTCTATCACTGTAAAACTAAAAGATAATATTTTAGAGGTGCAAGATACTGGTATAGGTATAGATGAGAAGATGCAAGAAGATATTTTTAAACGCTATTATAGGGCAGGTGATGAACGTGGTGGATTTGGGATAGGACTTAACATTGTACTTTCTATTTGCAAGAAGTATAAAATAAAACTAGGGCTAGATTCTAAAAAAGGAGAGGGGAGTACATTTAAACTCACATTTCCTAAAATAAAATAATTACTCTACACTACCCATAAGGATTTCGATGATATCGGTCATCGTGAGTATGCCTTGAAGTTCATTATTGTCAATGACCAAAATACGTTTTATACTTGAAGTTACCATCATCTTTGCAGCATACTTGACATTGATGTTTGCTGAGATAGACTGTGCGGGTATGGCTGCGATATCATAGACATTAAGTAGGTCAATGTCTCCATCTTCTGCTACGATACTTTGTAAGATATTTTTAAATGTCACCAGGCCATAGGCACCATCTTCTTGAGTTTTTTCAACAACAATGGAGCGAACAGAGTGTGTACGCATGAGTTTCAATATATCTCTTACAGTCGCTGTTGGGGAAACTGATATCAGTTTCCCTTTTGGGGTCATTACATCTTTTACTAACATTGTTTTTTCCTTTATATAGTATTAGGACGTGAGTTGAACAAAGTCCAATCTCTTGTCAACTACCTCTATAGTTGACTGCTAATGCTGAGTTAATTTCAACATTTTAGAGCAGACATTTGATGTCATCATCAAACTTTTGAAGTTCTTTGGTATTGAGTCCTGCAACATGAGAGAGAGGCATGGTAAATACAAAACTTACATTTTCAGGATTGTCAATGTCAAACTCTTTACGTAGGGACTTCATCACTTGCATAGAAAGTTTACGAGGCAAAATGAAAAGCAAGGCAGAGACATTTTCCTCTAAGGTAAGTCCAAAAAAGACCTTTTTTTCTTCAAGACCAATGTTTTTTCCGTGCAGTATGGTCACTGAACCTGCTCCGTGTTTTTTGGCTACTTCTATGGCTAGTTCTTCATCTTTGTCTTGTATGACTGCTATGAGTGCAGTAAATTTCATGATTTTTCTCCTTCAAGTTGGGATTGTTTTTTTCTGTAATGTTCTGCATATATACCATAACCCATAACGGTGAGTATAGGAAAAAGAGAAGCAAAAGCGATAAGCCCAAAACCATCTATGAGAGGGTTTAGTCCCTGTGTATTTTCTGCTAAGCCTAAACCTAGTGCTGCAACTAAGGGCACAGTAACAGTAGAAGTGGTGACTCCCCCAGAATCATAGGCTATAGGCACGATGTATTTGGGTGCAAAATAGGTAAATATGAGGATAAGTATATAAATTGCTACAATATAATAATGGATAGGGTCTCCAGATAATAAACGGAAGGAACCTAGGGCAATGCCCACAGCCACGCCAAGTGCCACGACAATCCTAAGAATTTTTTGTTTTATATTTCCTTCACTTATGTCTTCTGCTTTAATGGCAATAGCAAGTAAGGCAGGTTCTGCCATAGTCGTTGAGAAGCCTATAAGAAAGGCAAAAAGATATACAAGTAAATCGTTCCCCATTTGTGTGAGTTGAAAGGCAATACTCTCACCTATAGGAAAGAGTCCCATTTCAAGACCTACAATGAAAGCATAGAGCCCTAAAACGACCATAGTGATGCCTGTGAGTACCCTCTGTAGGTGTAAGACAGGTTTTTTAATGATAATATATTGGAAGAAAAATATGACCATGATGATAGGGGCAACATCCTTGATGGTATCTACAAGAGCCATAAAAGTATCATAGGCTGAAAATATATAGGTACTCGCTACAGATTTACCACCTTCACTCATGATGCCTTGTGCTACTTGGGTGCTGCTATCTAGGTCTACAAAATTATATACGATGATACCGTAGAGTTGTACAAATATCATGGGGGTAAGTGAAGCAAAGGCGATGAGTCCAAAGCCATCCATGGCAGGATTTCTGCCTTTGATACTAGAAGCCAAGCCGATGCCTAGTGCTACAACCAAAGGTACAGTAACCGTAGAGGTAGTAACGCCACCAGAGTCATAAGCCAAGCCAACAATCTCAGGAGGTGCAAAAAATGTTACAGTGACCACTAAAATATAAAGCACAAAAATATAATAGGCTATAGGATGTCCAAATAAAATACGAAGTGTACCTAGCATAATGGCAAAACCTACAGAGAGTGCAACAGTCATACGTAGCCAAAATGCATCAATACGCCCTTCAGATATAATAGCAGCCTTGTCGGCAATGGCTATGAGGGCAGGTTCTGCTACTGTGGTAGAAAAACCTATGGTAAATGCAAAAATCAAAAGCCAAAATGTAGAACCTTTTTTTGCAAAGTCTACTGCCAAACCCTCACCTATAGGAAAAATACCCAGTTCAAGACCACGAATGAAGAGTGCAAGCCCAATAGCTACTATAAAAAGCCCAATGCCAATAGACAGTACATTTTCAGGCATAGATTGGATGATAAGTCCTTGAAATAGTGCTACAACAACGATGATGGGAAAGAGGTCTTTAAAAGCGTTCTTTAAATCCCCTGCAAATATCTTTAGGCTGTCTTTCATAGAGAATAGTATATCTTTTGTAGGCTTACTTCAGCCACAGTTGTTTCTAAATCGTTAAAATACTTATGTATTAATATTATTCTAACGATTTATTAATGAGTAGAGTAAGTATTTAGTGTATATTCACCACCTAGACTAGTTTTTAAAATTCTTATGTAAGGAGTTAAAATGACATATAATGATTGGTATGAAAATCATGCTAAAAAACATGCAGCCATCATGAAAAAGCTTGAAGGTTTGGATGAATTTGATGTTGTTCAGTACTTTATCTTTGAGAACATGGTAGAAAAAGAGCCAGACTTTTGTGAACTCTACGCTAGTAACACCAAATGCCATGAGATGTATGAACTCAACTGCTACATGTGTGGATGTCCACACTTTAGATTTAATAAATCACCTGTCATGGATGGTGAATTAGAGTTTCATTCTGTGTGTTCCATCAACTCAAGACAAGGCAAACGCTCCATAAGAGAAGAAAATAAAGTACACCAAGACTGTACTAAGTGTACTGTACCACATGGTGAAGATTATATATTTTCTAAGTTTGACAGAGACTGGCTTAGCATGATGAGAAAGGTTCAAAATTAGCGTATGTCTACTAGTGATATTTTTAGAATTTACATCTTACTTAGTATAAGAGCTTAATATTTTTTATTGCTATACGTCAATAAATCATCTTTACTCAAGTTGTCGAGTACGGATGAAAGTTCTTTTTGAGACAAAAGTGTCACTTCCTTCTCTTTTAACGCTTCAACTTCTGGGGTAAATCCATTTTTAGAAAAAAGTACATAATCAGAAATTTCTAGTTCTGATTTTTCACACTTTTCTATAAGGGTTTGCATCATGTTAATCTTTGCAGGTTTTTCAGAGTATTTACATGCAACAGCTATCATAGCACCTGACTTTCTTTTGGCAAGTATATCTACTTCTACTTTTTTATCGTAGTAAGAACCTATGCTGGCGATGGGGTCTTCTATATTCTGTGTATTGCACGTCTCTTTCACAAGTTCTAAGACTAAGAGGTTGGAAAGTAACACAGAAAAGTTATCTCTTACTTTATGCCATTTTTGATTAAACTCCTCATAATCACCCTCCACAATACTTTGATAGTTAGGAGAAATCATAGCAAACCAAAAACGTATAAAAGGTAAATCAAAAAGTATTCTATCTGATTTCCCCCCACCCTCATCTACAGGTTTTTCAACAGATAAGTCAAACTTTATTAAACTCTTACTCACCAAGTAGTCTATGGCTTCTTCCCCCTTTTCTCTCCCTACTTTAGCCTTTTTCAACACATCATTTTCATGGTTCACGCCCAAAGCAATAATATTCAATACCATATGATATAAGCCATTGTTATGAGTATATCGTGTCATGCTTTTATGCAGTGGTGCATAGTTGGAAAGTATTTTTTCTTCTATAAGTGTTTCCACACTTTTTGAGACATCTACATCCC
>CAYXTZ010000043.1:7570-11180 GCA_964468535.1 uncultured Sulfurovum sp. | reverse complement strand
GTACACCTTCTAAAAGTATATGCCCACGACAAAGAAGTCCTGCAAGCAGTCCTTCGACCATCTTCTCTTGCCCTACAAGGACTTTGCTGATTTCTGTTTTTATGTTTTGAATGATTTGACTCAAGTTCTTCTCCTAAGTTAAGTTCTTAGAAGAAGTGTACTTGATTGAGGTTAATTGGAGTTTAATAGCCCTAAGGACTACAGTAGGGAAACCCTATATTCGCAGAACGTACATTCTGTTTTTTCTAAAGCCCCTCCTCTTTCCCCAAAAACTCCTCTTCCCGTCTTATATAATGTAAGGCTACCCATCCTGTTAAGAACATTAAGACAAAGAAGCTCCAATTATTTAAAGCATTTCCACTATCTGATTTAGTAGCATCCACATTGATAGTAAATGTTTCTACTACTGTATCACCATCTCTATCGATAATGGTATAAGTGAAACTATCAGGACCGCTGTATCCACTTTGTGGCACGTACCTTAATAGGTCGTCTGTTGGATCATCTGGAGTGCCGCCATCATCTAAGGTCACAGTACCATGACTTGGCTGAGTGAAGGACACTAAGCTTCCTCCATCAGCAAGAGGGTAAATAGTTATTCCTTCAGGACCAACATCTCCACTAGTTACATTTACTTTCACTGTTTCTGTAACTACATTCCCATTGGCATCAATCTTAGTATAGGTAAATTCATCTTCTCCACTAAAGCCTTCTGTAGGCACATACCTTAAAGTATCATCACTAGGGTCTGCTGTACCTCCATCATCAAAGTACACAGAACCATGACTGCCTTGACTATAGCCTACCAAAGTTTCACCTGATACTAAAGGGTTAACAGTAACACCATCTACTCCAGATGTAACTGTAATAGTATCACCTGGTGTTGGTGTCGGCGTTGGTGTCGGTGTCGGTGTTGGTGTTGGTGTTGGTGTCGGATTTATAGTTGGCAACTTAAAAAACCCGAAATCAACCGTCATATTCCCGTTTGTCTCATTAAAGCCATCATCTGCATCATCACCTTCTCTGCCCAGTACTTCTACTGGTTCATCTCCTAAACTTAATGTTACAGCACCCGATATATAGAAATTTGGTGTATCTTCAGAGTATTGTGACAGGTCAATATTTGAATCATCTTCATTATCTGTATTTGGGTCTGAGACCTGTATTGGTGTTGGGATATACCCATCAATCATAAGAATACTTACCTTATAATTACCCGCAGGCAAGGCAGAAAATAAATACGTACCATCTGCTGCACTAATCACTTCTTGTACCAATGTACCATCCAAGTGCCTTGCTGGCACAAAAGCACCGCTACCATCTTCGACAAGAATATTAAGTTTTACACCAGCAATTTTTGGTTCATTATCATCTTGTTTTCCATCCTTGTTTCTATCATCCCATATAGCAGAACTTAAACTTAGTGGTACAGTAAAGCCAAAGTCAACGCTTAAATTATCTACTACACCTACAACTACCGTTGTGCCTCTACTGTCATGGGTTTTATTGTCTTCACTATTATCTGTGGGTACAGTATCATCAAATGACCCTAGTGTTGGTACAGCATCACGTGGATAATTAGCAATAGATACTACATAGGTATCATTTGCAGGTACATCTATTTCATACTCTCCATTCACATCTGTTATACCTGTATACTCTGTTCCATTACTTGCTGTTGCTGTAACAACTACATCTTGTACAAGAATAACCGTACCTGTACTAGGGTCTCCATCATTATCATCTTCAACCCATACGAAGTTTCCTATTTTTACTGTTTTTGGTTCTTCTTCTACGAAGTCATTCCCTACATCATCTTCTCCTGCACTCACTGTTCCTGCTATAGCATTTGTTATATTATTGTTTGGCTTATCATTATCTGTTCCACCTTCATTTTCACTTACATCTACCAGTCCTGCAGGTTGTGTCTCTACTGCTACATAGTCTCCTGGAGTAAGACCTGAAAATTCATAATTACCATTTGCATCTGTTGTCGTCGTCCCTACAGAAGTACCATCTACTGGATTACCATCTCCATTAGGATCAGTAAAGAGTTCTATATTCACATCTTCAAGATTCACATCTCCGTTACCATCTTCATTGGTATCTTGAGAAACATTTCCTCTCCATGTACCTGTATTATCAACTGGCGTACTGGCATTATCATCTTTTGGTCCAGTCTCATTGGTATCTACTGTTATTCTGTTCACCAAGGCTACATTTGCAGTAACATCTGCTAACGTAGCTGTATATGTTGCAGTATATGTCCATGTCTCATTGACATCAAGATTGTTATCTGCATTCACACTTTTCACAGGAAGGCTCAATGTCCCTAGTCCTGCTCCAGGGTAGTTCTCTGTAGCATTAATATCTGTAAGTGTCATTGTCCCTGTATTTGTTACTACAATCGTATAAGTAATCACATCACCAGGTGCTGTCACTGGGTTTGCCCCAGTACTTTGTACTTTAGTCACTGTGAAGTCTACTGTGCCTGCTACTGGTGTGGTTTCATTATCATCTCTTGGAGTAGTTTCATTGGTATCTACAGTTGCTCTGTTGACCAGTGTGACATTTGCATCTACATCTGCTTGTGTTGCGGTGTAGGTTGCTATATATGTCCATGTCTCACCTACTTCTAAAATATCATTGTTTGAGATACTCTCTACAGCTAAGGTATCAGGGGTTAATGTTCCTGCTCCTGCTCCTGGGAAGTTTTCTGTCATATTAACATCTGTAAGACTTGCTGTACCATTATTCTCTATCACTATTGTATAGGTAATTACATCACCTAGTGCGGTCACTGGGTTTGCCCCACCAGTTTGTGTTTTTGTGATGTTAAGGTCAAAGAATCCAATACCCATATCCCAAGAAGTATCATTCTCTCCTGATGTAAGTGTTGTTGTAGCTGTACGCAATGTACTATTAACATCTGAATCATTATTATCATCTCCACCTACATCATTTGGACTTAGTCCATATCCTACTGGAAGTGTAAACTCAACATAGTAATCCCCTGGTGCCAATCCTGCAAAGTCATAGCTACCATCATTGGTTACCACTGAACCTTGAGACACGCCTGCTCCATTAAACAACTCAACTGTAATACTATTTGTGACATTAGGTTCGCCTGGATCTTGTATGCCATCTCCATTAGTATCTAACCATATACGGTCTCCGATACTAGCTGGAATATAGAACCCAGCATCTAGGGTTTGGTTACTTTCTCCTGAAGACATTATTGGTGTACTTTGTATTATTGCACCAATTGTTACGATATCTGAATCTAAGGTATCATCTCCACCTGCATCTGTTGTTGTTACAACATAGCCTACTGGTAAGTCTGTGAATTGTACTGAATACGTATGGTTTGGCAACAAGTTTATAAATGTATACAAACCACTTGCATCTGTAAGTACAGACGTTGTAGTCGCAACACCATCTATAGCCAATGTCACATTCACATCTTCTATACCTACTGCTGCTCCTCCATCATTTTGTATTCCATCTCCATTGATATCATCCCATACATAGTTACCTATACTTAATGTTTGTAGTATACCCATATCCCAAGAAGTATCATTCTCTCCTGATGTAAGTGTTGTTGTAGCTG
>CAYXTZ010000043.1:0-7470 GCA_964468535.1 uncultured Sulfurovum sp. | reverse complement strand
CTCCATCATTTTGTATTCCATCTCCATTGATATCATCCCATACATAGTTACCTATGGTAACTGGCTGAAAGATACCCGCATCCCAAGAGAGGTCATCTTCACCAGATGTAAGTGTGGTATGTTCTGAAACACTTGTATTATTGATATCAGAATCTACTGCATCATTGGCACCCACATTGTATGGTGAACGTATATACCCTATAGGTAATGACATAGCTATTCTATATTCACCAGGAGTAACTCCTGTAAAGTGATATTGACCAGTAGTTGTTGAAACGGACTGAACCACAGAATTGGCATTATCAAGTAAGAACACCAGTACTGATGCGGTTACATTATTTTCACCAATATCTTGGATGCCATCTGCATTTGCATCCAACCATATACGGTTTCCAATACTAGCTGTATTAAATACACCCATATCCCAAGTAAGCTGATCTACACCTGAGACAATTATAAATGGATCTGTTACACGTGTTACAGGATTTACATCTGAATCACTTGCATCCACTGTTGTGTCTTGTGGACTCACAGAGTCAAACCCTGCTGGCATATCAAAGGCAATAGTATATCCTGTGCCTGGTTTTACGCCTGTAAAGAGATATGAACCATTGACTGCTGTAGTTGTATATGTGTTAGTCCCATTTGTTAATGTTACATTCACATCTACGGTAATATTTAATTCACCTACATCTTGGATACCATCTGCATTGACATCATGCCAAATACGGTCTCCAATATCTACAGGTAAATAGATACCTGCATCTGTAGTATTATCATCTTGATTTGAAATCAGTGTAACTGTATCGGAACCACCTGTGCTATTGACATCTGAATCTGAAACATCTAATCCAGTATTTTGATCTGTAAATACATGTCCTACTGGTATAGTTGTGTTATCAAAGACAACATAATAAGATCCTGGTCTTAATCCATCAAAGTGGTAGAATCCATTTGCATCTGTCACGTTAGTGTCTTGAAGAACATCTGCTGCATTGTAAAGTCTTACCGTAACACCCGAAACATTCCCTTCTCCCACATCTTGTTGTCCATTTGCATTATCATCGTACCATACTCTATTTCCTAGAGAGGCTTCTCTGTAGAAACCTGCATCAAGCGTAAGGTTTTGCTCATTGGAGAACATCGTAGGAGTACCGACAATAGTGCTTCCTAAAGCGATAATATCTGAATCTGTCAAGTCACTACCTACATTTGCAGTGGTAATAAGATAAGGGTTTACCGAAGCTGGCAATCCCGAAAACTGTACAGAGTAGTTATGGTCTGGTTTTAAGTCATAACTTGCATCAAACAAATATGCCCCATTTGCATCTGTAGTATCTGTAATAGCAGTAACAACACCATCCACAACAAGGGTTACAGTTACCCCTGCTATACCTGCAGCAGCACCCCCATCGTTTTGTATACCATCTGCATTTAAATCTTCCCATACATAGTTACCAATAATCACTGGCTTGTAAATACCTGCATCAAAGGTAAGGTTTTCATCATCTGAGATAACTATTGGTGTTTCACCTGAGGCATAACCTGTAGTTACATTTACATCAGAATCTACTGCATCATTTAGCCCAATATCTTGCTGTGTAAACCTATAATCTGCTGGTAAATTGGAAAATCGTACGCTATAAGTATGCCCTGGAGGTAAAGTATCAAACAAATACTCTCCACTTGCATTGGTATCTACAAATGTACCAGGAACAAGTATGCCATCACGTACTAACATTGCACGTACATTAGGCACACCCACTTCTCCACCATCTTGTATACCATTATAGTTTGTATCTTCCCATACTCTATCACCTATAGTGATTTGCAAATAGAACCCTGCATCTACAGATCTGTTGTCTTCACCTGAGCTTAATTCATAGTCAGTTGTTCTTCCATTGTTGCCTCCAGCACCATCTACATCTGAGTCATTGTTATCGGCTGCAACTGTATCTTGTAGGGTAATCATAAAATTTCCAGGTGCAGTAAATCTTACATAATAATCATCTGGTCTCAGATTATCAAATAAGTATCCACCTGTAGCATTAGTGTCTATGGTTCCACCTACACCAAATACATTTCCATCTAAATCAGAAGTTGCTTGTCCTCCACCTGTATGGTACAATCGAACCTCTACATTTGAAAGATTGGCTTCATTAGAATCTTGTATACCATCACCATTTAAATCATGCCAAGTATAGTCACCTATACTCACAGGAATGTAGATACCTGCATCCATGCGTCTATAGTCAGAGCCACCTGAACCACTAAACCCTGAGCGTATATTTCTTTCGCGTGATCGACCACTTGCATTTGCATCACTATCCAGTGAACTATTTGCACTTCCACCTTGTACTGTAAATACATATTCATTTGTTGGCAAAGAATCTTTGTCAAACTGTACACTGTAGTTGCCTGGTCTAAGGTTATCAAACAAGTAATTTCCTGAGGCATCTGTAGTCACAACACCACCTGTTCCAAAAACTGTACCATTGATGTCACTGAGTACCTGCACGCCATCAAGGTAAAGGGTTACATTAACATCTTGAACACTTGCTTCTCCCCCATTTTGTATGCCGTTACCGTTGTTATCTAACCATACTCTGTCCCCTATAGAGACAACTCTAAAGAAACCAGCATCAAAAGTGCTATTGTTTTCACCATAGTTAATGGTATCTGATCCCGTTTCTCCTAAAGCATTAATGTCAGAGTCTAAAAGGTCTGTTGTTGAAGCAGTATTTTGTGTAGTAACAATATAATTTAGTCCCGTTAACTGAGAGTCTGAAAGATCAATCTGTACCCTATAGTCATCTGTACTATTTACATCAAAACCATAAAGACCTCCACCAGAAGTTACTGTAGTTTGTGCAATAGAGCCATTGGCATCATAGATAAGATAAACAGTAACACCATTAATCCCATACTCTCCTCCCTCTTGGATACCATCTGCATCTCTGTCATGCCATACTCTGTTACCTATATGCGCTGGTTCTGCGACATAGACTGTCACGTTGTCGTCATTGTTGCTCTCATTGGTATCTGGACCATTGGTACTTACATGTGCGAAGTTGTTGAGTGGAGAGTTTCCATCACCTGTTGTTCCAGGATACGCAGTCACTCTTACAGGTACAGTAATGTTCACTTCATAGATATCTCCAGGATCACCACGCTGTAAACTGTGCATGGTTCCATCAGAAGTGTCCACATTACATGTAAAACTAGTATCACCTAACACACCTGTACATATGCCCAGTGTACCATTTATCTCCACCGCTGTGGTTGTTGGTGTACCAGTAAGTATCATATTTGCAGGCAAGCTATCTGTGATGTCCGTTTGAGGAGAAAAACCAGGACCATTGTTGGTCACGATGAGCGTGTAGAAAAATGCTTCATTTACTTCTACTATAGGCTGAGACACTGTTTTAACTATCTGTGGGTCAGTCTGAATACGAACCGTTGTTCTTTCATTTTCAACATTATTTCCACTCAATGTTTCTATTTCTATCGAGGTTACATTTGACTCCCCATAAAAAACATCTCCTGTTATATCATCTGGAGCATTGCCTATATGGTAGACAATATAGCGGATATAGTGATCGCCAGAAGCCAGCTCTGCAAGGTTACAATCTACACTTGGGGCAGCTGGGCCAGGAACAAATGCTGCACCAGGTCCCGTACAAATAGAAGGGTCCCCCACAGTACCATCTGCATTATTTGTATCTCTTACAAACGTTAAAGTTTGACCTACATTAGGTGTGACAGACAACACTTTATCCCTAAATTCAATTTGCGTGGCAAGGGAAGGTCCAAAGTTATCTACACGAATTTGATAGACCAAAATGTTGCCAGGTAAATCTGTCAAATCATAAGAGACTGGATCTGTAAAAATAAGTGACTCACTTCGTTCTATCGCCAAATCAACTTCACCTTCAAAGACATTAAGTGTGACATTTTTTTCATTATTAGAAGGGTTTGAATCTACTGTGTGCATGACCACCGAAGCGGTATTGTTTATGTCCCATTCTGCCAATGCTGGGGCAGGGTCTAAGTGGTCTGGACGAATCACAACTGTAACAGAACGCGTGACACCTGAGGGTATACTAGCCCAGTTACATTCAAGAGTGGGAACAACAAAAGGACTACACGTACCTCCACCCGTAGCAGAAGCAGATATAAAGGTATATGGTTTACCTCCTGCTAAAAATTCATCTGACATGTTTACATCTACAGCAGCAGAAGGTCCATTGTTTCGTACTTGTATAGTATACGTTGCTTCTGTTCCTGCAAGTACTGGGTCTGGTGTGACATTTTTACTAACAAGCTCTATGTCTGCTACAGGTAGCACATTGACTGTTGCAGTGTCACTGTTATTTGTCAAGTTTGGGTCTCCAACAGTAGGTGAAAGTGCTGTAGCAGTATTGACAAGCACGCCATCTGCCATTGGTCTTTGCACAGTAATGGTTACATTTACTTCATCACTTACATTCATATCCCCTAAAGGACAAACAACCAAAGCAGCCGTCACAGTACACACAACGCCACCTTTGTCTGTAGTAGCCGTAAGTGTTGTCGCTGGTCTTCCTGCAAAAGCTGAAACATATTGAGGAATGGTATCTCTAAATTCAACATTTTCAGAAAGGTCAGGACCAAAGTTTGTGACATTAATAATATATGAAAAGTTATTTTCGTTCACTTCAATCAAGGCATCATCCGTGGTTTTTGTCACCACTATATCTGCGATACCCGTATTGTTAGTATCAGTTGCTGTTGCACTGTCACTCGCACAGTTATTGGCAGCATTAGTATCAGTTGCTAAAGGTTCTAATGAATTTGGACTATCCAAAGGCGCTGAACTACCTGTACACGCAGTGTTACTAAAGGTACTTTCAATATTTGATGTAGTCTGTATAGTTAAAATGGCACTAGCTCCCGATGCCAAAGGTACTGCTGTTAAATTACACTCAACATACCCACCCTCACTTCCAGAGTCAGGAAAGTGTGTACAATCCCAGCCAGCTCCAGTACCTAAAAATGTTTCATTTATATCTAAATCATCTATCACTTGCACGGGATTAGCTGCTTGGGGACCTAGGTTTGTCACAGTAATGGTTGATGTGACCACACCACCCGCTGCTACAAGACTTGGCGTCTTAGATTTTGTTAAACTTAAGTCTGCTTGATCAGGTTGTAATGTAAAGTTTACATTATCTATATCATTACTACTAATAGGGTCTGGCGTACTTGTGCCAACTAGTCCTGTATTTAGAAAAGAAGTGTCTACGACAACATGTGGCGCTGTCGCAATGATAGTTATATTTTCAGGACCCCCTACTGCCATCGGTGTATCATCCCTTGTACACGATACTGTTTGTCCTGCATTTGAACAAGTCCATCCTGCTCTAACTGCGGAGACGAAAGTATATCCTGCGGGCAATACATCTGTCATATTTACATCTGCTGCAGGATGAGGCCCATTATTTGTAACTGCTAAATTAAAGCTAATGTTTTGATCTGAAATAGCGGGTGATGTTAGAACAGATTTAACAATTTGCATATCTGTACCCAAAGTAATTGTTAAGTCGTCTGTATCTGTATTATTGTCAGGGTCAACTTCTAGGGTGTCTGAACTAACAGTAGCTACATTGGTTAAGTCTCCTATGGTATTGCCCGTTACCTGTACTCTAAAGTAAAATGTTTGCGTTGTTGCGTTAGTAACTGTAGCCCCTGCACATGTCACCGTTTGCCCAACAGCAGAACATCCCCAAGCAGCATCATTATCTGCAGCAGGATTCGCATTGTCTCCCACGAAAGTAAGCCCGATAGGTAAAGTATCTACAAGTACTGTTGATTCTGCATCATGTGGCCCAAGATTTTGCACATCAAACTTGTAGGTAACAATTCCCGCTGCTTCAACAGGATTAGGATTAGATGTTTTTGTAAGATTTAAGTCTGCACCTCTCATGACTGTTGTTTTTACAAGTTCAGTATCATTTGCTGTATTTACTTCAACATCACTTGTGACTGTAGCGGTTGACTCAAATACACTTGCAGTGGCGACAGTGGCTGCTCTTAGTGTAACATTGATGTCCACACTATGACTACCTGCAAAAGTAGGAAATGCACATACAACTCTATCTGTTACAGCACCCCCACTAGGTACAGCACCTGCATAAGAACAATGTACATTATTTACACTAATAAACGTAAACCCGTTTGGCACACTTACATTGAGTTCTGCATTTGTTGCTGGCACAGGAACATTGTTTTTCAAATTCACAATATAATCAATAAGACCATTAGATGGTGCTGGATCACGGCTGTCTACATAAGATACAGGTGCCATATCTGCTGCAAATATCTGTGAGGAAAATAACAAGGCAAACAACAAAGTTGCTACAATGTATCGTAAAATATTTTGATGTAGTGCTAAAGATTTCATAAGGGGCTCCATACGGGTTTAAAATAGACAAAATAACTCTTGTCTTTAATTTTATGTAACTCCGGCTATCTGTCCCTAAAGTGGGGGGGGGGAGACCCGTAGCTTTCCGTCCTATTTTTACAAATAGTTTGGCTTTAATCTTAGAGAAATGTGCATGCACATAGCACTTGTACACATTTCTATATTCGTTAACAATAATATATCATTGATACTTTAGCACACTTTTTATTATATTTACATTTTAAAATATAAATTTGTACCCTATGCCATACACACTTTGGATAGTTTTTTTGGGTAGTTTTTTACGTAACTTAAATACTGCATTACGAATATTTCTTTCATCAAGATGCATATCATGTAGTTGGAAATAGTCAACTATATCTGCTACTGTGCATATAGTTCCTTTTTTAATGATAAGCAACTGTAACAATACTATGTCACCCCTAGTTAATACTATCTCTTTCTCTCCATTTGATAAGACAGATGTATCTTGGTTCCAGACATAACCTTCTCCTAGCTCCAGTGCTTCTTGTGTTTGGCTTAAAGTCATTTGAGGTATATTTCTGCTCTCTTCTAGCAGGTAGTTCAAAAATACATCATATTGAATAGGTTTTTTAATAAACTTTGAGATTCCAAGATTAATAAAATGTACCAACTGCTCACTGTCCGTATAGGCTGAGAGGATGATGATAATTTGACTTGGATTTGTTTTTAATAGCGCTTTACTTAGTGCCATGCCATCCATATTTGGCATTTGTATGTCACTAATAACAAAATCAAAATTTTTCTGTGTATTTTTATAATATCGTTCATATTCCACCAATGCTTCTTCACCATTTTCTGCTACTATCACTACGTCAAAAAATTCTTCTAAAACCTCTTTTACTTCTTGAGCTAAAGGCAAAAAATCTTCCACAAGAAGTACTGATAAATCTTTCATAGAAACATAGAGTAATTTATAATCTATCATTGTTTCAAATACCCCATTGCAATAGTAATAATATCATCGTCATCTTTAGAATTTGATT
>CAYXTZ010000042.1:0-11396 GCA_964468535.1 uncultured Sulfurovum sp. | reverse complement strand
TACTATACCTTCTACTTGAATTACAGCTCTCATAACCCAAGTTCC
This sequence comes from uncultured Sulfurovum sp., assembly GCA_964468535.1. Classification (GTDB taxonomy): domain Bacteria; phylum Campylobacterota; class Campylobacteria; order Campylobacterales; family Sulfurovaceae; genus Sulfurovum. The sequence continues at coordinate 11,351 of CAYXTZ010000042.1, read as the reverse complement.
GTGTAAAGTACAGAAAATAATGCATCAAAAGCAATGACCAAAAAGATAGAATTTACCACTGAAGCTGTAGTGTGCAAGCCTATACTCTCCGTATTATTTGAGACTTGAAACCCTCTAAAGCACCCTACTGTTGCTATGATAAAAGCAAATATGGGTCCTTTTATCATACCTAGTAGATAGTGTTTGACTTCCAAAACTTCATACAGTCTGTCCATAAACTGTGTCACAGAGATGCCTAGTTGCATGTTTGCTGCAAACATGCCACCTAGTATCCCCATGATATCGGCAAAAAATATAAGTAAAGGTAAGGCTATCATCAAAGCTATCACTCGTGGTAACACTAAGAAAGTGTAAGGGTCAAAGCCCATGGTACGCATGGCAGATATCTCCTCTGTTATCTTCATAGCTCCTATTTCCGCTGTATATGCAGAACCACTACGTCCTGCTATGACGATGGCAGTTATCATGGGCCCTAATTCTCTGGTAATGGAGATAGCCACGGTGTCCACTATGAACATATCTGCACCAAATTTTGCTAACTGAACAGACCCCTGATAAGAAATGACCATCCCTACTAAAAAGAATGTAAGACCTATGATGAGGAGTGCATTAAAGCCTGACTGATGTATGTGATACACCGTCTCTTTTATGCGAATACTTTTAGGATTAGGCCATGTTTGAAAGAGTGCCGCAAACATATGCCCTACAAAAGTAACAAAATCTTTTATATCTTTTGCTGTCTCAACGGTATATTTCCCAATCTTTTCAAGCATGCTTGCTTTAGTTGGAGTAAATATCTCTTCATTATTGCTTCAAAGAAGTGTATGCATCTCTTTTTGTTTTTCACTGTAGCCCACAACCTCTACCGATACTTCATTTTCAAAGCGTTTTAAATACTCCATAAATAACAAGACTCCTGCAGAGTCAAACTCCTCCACTAAAGAAAGGTCCCAAATGATTCTTTTCTCACAGGGAATTTGAGCTAATTTTTTTTCTATCTCTTTCACGCTTTGCAGTGTCCATTGTCCTTTAGAAATAAGCTTAAGGTAGTCCTGATTTACTTCATAGGTCAAATACTGTTTCTTCATAGAACTATTATAGGTAAGATTGGATTAAGTTTTGCTATAATATTAACAATAACACTTGAGGTAAAATGATGAAAAACTTTGGTTTAGATATATGGGGCGATGATAACTTTATTATTCAAGATGATACAGTGAATATAAATCATGCTTCAAGACCTTCGCTCTTGCAAATCACACAAGAGATACGAGAAAAAGGCTACAAAGGACCTCTCCTTTTACGTTTTCCACACCTTATAGAAAAACAAATTTCTATCTTATTTAATACTTTTAAAGAAGCCAAAAAAGACTTCTCCTATAAAGGCTCATTTCATGCAGTATTTCCCCTTAAAGTAAATCAGTTTCCTAATTTTGTAGAGTCCCTTATGCAGGTCTCAAAAGACTATAACTATGGACTTGAAGCAGGGTCTAAAGCCGAACTCATCATCGCCATGAGTAAAACGCCTTTAGATGCACCCATTACAGTTAACGGATTCAAAGACAAGGAGATGATATCTCTTTGTTTCATCGCCGCTAAAATGGGACACAACATCACCGTTACCATAGAAGGCTTAGGTGAACTAGAAACCATTATACAAGTCAATCTTGAATTCAATACTAATATTGAAAAGCCTATTATCCCCAAAATAGGAGTACGTATACGACTGCACAGCTCAGGCATAGGTATATGGGCAAAATCTGGCGGATATTCTTCTAAATTTGGTCTTACCTCTACAGAGCTACTTGAAGCCTACGAGATGCTAAAAAAACATGATTTACTCTCACAGTTATGGATGATACACTTCCATATAGGCTCACAGATGTCTGACATCGGCCCACTTAAAAAGGCTTTGCGTGAAGCAGGAAATATCTATGCAGAACTTAAAAAACGTGGAGCAAATTCACTAGGAGCTATCAACATCGGAGGTGGTTTAGCTGTAGAGTACAGCCAACATGAGGGAAAACAAGAGCGTAACTACTCCTTGCAAGAGTTTGCCAACGATGTAGTCTATCTCATGCAAGAAATAGCCAAAAGTAAAGGGGTAGAAGAGCCTGATATTTTTACAGAATCAGGACGTTTTATCGCGGCTTCTCACTCTGTACTTGTAGCTCCCGTTCTTGAACTGTTTTCACAAGAATACAACGAAAAAGGTTTACGTCTAAAAGAGACAAATCCCCCTCTCATAGAAGAACTACATGACCTGTATCGTTCGCTCTCACCTAAACATGCACGTGAGTACTTACATGATGCTCTTGACCACATGGAAAGTCTACTCACGCTCTTTGACTTAGGGTATATAGACTTAGAAGACCGTTCAAATACAGAAATACTGGTAAATCTCATCATAAAAAAGTCCATTGCACTTTTACAAAATAATGAAGATACAGATGAATTGAAAAAACTCCAAGACCGTATACAAGAGAAATATCTTGTAAACTTCTCAGCTTTTCAATCACTTCCTGATTTTTGGGGCTTAGCCCAACAGTTTCCTATCATGCCACTTGATAAACTAGATAAAAAACCAAGCAATCCTGCTAGTATCTGGGATATTACCTGTGACAGTGATGGAGAAATAGGATTTAACCGTGAATTTCCTCTTTATTTGCATGACATTGATGTGAGTAAAGAAGAGTACTTTTTAGCTTTTTTTCTTACAGGAGCTTACCAAGAGGTCTTAGGTATGAAACATAACTTGTTTACCCACCCCACTGAAGCTCTTATCACCTTTGATGCACAAGGTAACTATCGTATTGAAAAACTCATTGAAGCTCAGAACCTTATGGATGTACTAGATGACCTTGACTATGACACGAGCCTCATAGACAAAATACTCAAGTACCGCATAGAAGATTCAAAACTCATAAGCCAAGAAGAAAAAAGAGAACTTTTGGGTAAAATATATCTTTATTTAAGCGAAAATTCTTACCTTAAAACTATTCAAGCTACAAATCAAAACCAGTCAAAGGATTAGTGTGAACCTACTTTCTCTCATTAAAGAAGATTTTTCAAATGTTAAAAGAAATGACCCTGCCCTACACTCTACCTTTGAACTTTTTTTTAACTATCCTGGTTTATGGGCACTCATGTTTCACCGTATTGCACACTGGTTTTACAAAAAAGGTTTACGCTTCATTCCCCGTTTCATTTCTGCTATTGGTATGTTTTTAACCACAGTAGACATACACCCAGGTGCAACCATAGGACGCAGGGTTTTCATAGACCATGGCGTGGGTGTTGTCATAGGGGAAACTGCCATCATAGGTACTGATGTCATCATCTACCAGCAAGTAACGCTTGGTGGAGTCAGAACATCAAAAGACAAACGTCACCCAACCATAGGCAACAACGTTGTAGTAGGGGCTGGTGCAAAAGTATTGGGCAACATAAACATAGGTGATGGAGCAAAAATTGGTGCAAACTCTGTAGTGATAAAAGATGTGCCTATGCTTGCAACTGCCATAGGCATACCTGCACGTGTTATACTGTGCAAAGAAGAAGGTTCACGCCTTAGTCATGACATCATGCCTGATGTAAACAAAGAAATTTTCAAGTACTTGCTTAAACGTATTGAAGTACTTGAAAGTGCTCTTCCTAAAGGAAAACAAGAAGCCATTAAGAAAAAAGACCATGAACTTGAAGAGATTTATGATAATTTTATTCACAGTATGGACTAATCTCATCCAAATCTCAAAATAGAGATTTATCCATCCAAAAAATTTTAAACATGCACAACATAAGATTTTCTATTTAATATTGTTTATATGTAATTTTATTATAATTACTTACAATACTAAATAGGATTAGATATGGAAATTACCCATTTTTTAGAAGCCCTTTGGAGTTTGAGTCTTGCTATGGCTCCCTACATACTTTTTGGTCTACTTTTTGCAGGTATTCTACATGAATTAGTGCCTGACAGTATTGTGACTAAACACTTAGGTAAAGACAACATCACTTCAGTTCTGAAGTCGACCGTGTTTGGCATCCCTCTTCCTGTATGTTCTTGCGGGGTAATTCCACTTGCTACCTCTATTAAAAAGTCTGGAGCATCTAAAGGTGCTACGGTCTCCTTCCTCATTTCTACGCCTATCACGGGTGTAGATTCTATCATGGCAACATACGGTATATTTGGATGGATATTTACTGTGTACCGTGCTATTACCTCCATGATTATCGCGATGGTAGCGGGGATATTGACTAATATTTTTGATAAAGAAGAAACTAGGGGTCTGACCTCAGATGATTTATTGCAAGGCAATGAATTGTCTGCGGGTCTAACTCCCAATACAACAAAACCATCTTTTTCTACTGTAGCCCCTAAAGCAGCTAGAAGTTTAAATATAAATGTACCCAAGCATGAAGAGTCATGTAGCACACTAGAAGATAGCTGTTGTGCAGTCCCTAATACTGAAAAGAAAAAGTTTTCTTTTATAGCAGCGATGACCTATGCTTTTTCTACATTGTTGGGCGATATTGCCAAAGCACTTTTTTGGGGTCTCATCATAGGAGCACTCATTACTGTAGCCATACCCGATAATCTTGCTGAAATACTTTCAGATAATTCATGGCTTTCTTACATCATAGTCATCATCATCGCTGTGCCTATGTATGTATGTGCTACTGCTTCACTACCCATAGCAGCAGGGCTTATGCTCTCAGGGGTTAGTGCGGGAGCTGCCTTTGTTTTCCTCTCAGCAGGACCTGCTACTAACACAGTAACTATTGGCGTGGTGAAAAAAATGTTAGGGACAAAGTCACTCATCATTTATCTAGGTAGTATCATCATAGGAAGCATACTTTTTGGTCTAGGACTAGACTACATCTTTGATGCTTCTAACATCGACCCTGCTTCACTCATACATATGGATGAAGAAGGCGGACTCATAGCTACTGTATCCTCTGTGATACTTTGGGGGTTAGTGCTTTACTTTATGGCAAAACCCTACTTTGAGAAAAAAGATAGTAGTACTGGTGGGTCTTGTTGCTCATAATGCTTCTCCAATATAAGCAGACTGATGTGCCATTTTAGCCTATTATCCCACTAAGTAAATAATCACAAGAATCTAATCAGATAGGATTAAGATAAATTTGATTATTATATATTTTAATAATAATAATAATCAAAATATGTAAAGGAAAATACAATGCTAAAATATAGAATAAGTCCCCGTATATACCTAGTTGCCTTGCTACTCTTTTTCAGTCCTGATGTCATCATAGCAAAATCAACTCACACTCAAATACTCTCTTCTTATGCAGATATCGCCTATGACAACTACTCTGATGCCTTAGGTGATGCAAAAGAGCTTGAAAAAGCCATAGAAATATTTATAGCCTCACCTACTAAAGATACCTTTAGTTTAGCTAGAAAAGCATGGCTAAAATCTAGAGAGTCATATGGACAAACAGAGATTTTTAGACTCTCATCTGGACCAATTGACGCAGAAGAAGGTTGGGTTGCAGATACTTATGGTGCTTTAGAAGGACAGCTAAATGCTTGGCCACTTGATGAAAATATGATTGACTATACTATAAATGCCAAAGGTGAAAGAACATCTGGAAACATTATAGATGCAAAAGGTATGTTTACTCCCGAAGGTAAAGACAGCCAAGCTGTTGACATAAGTAACATTACATCTACTAGCATTACTGCACTCAATGAAAATGGTGGAGATGCAAATGTCGCTACAGGCTACCATGCTTTAGAGTTTTTATTATGGGGACAGGACCAAGATTATGCTAGTTTTGTGGCTGACAGTATCACTACAGGTGCAACAATAGCAGGACAGAGACCCCTTTCAGACTATACTACAGACCCACATGCTGACAGAAGAAAGACCTACTTACATGAAACATCAAAAAAGATAGGAGATGATTTAACACGCATACATTCTGCTTGGTCAAAAGAATTAAGTGCTGATTGCTCCAAGGATGCCACTGGTTGCTATAGAGCTGCCCTACTCTCTACACTTAAAGACAAAGACGCCTCTAAAAACATAAAGGCTAGTGAGGCAATCAAAACCATACTTTCAGGCATGGGTGTATTTATCAAGTCCGAACTTGCCAATGAACGCATAGCAGTTGCTGTCCTAACACCCAGTGAAGAGGATGAGCATTCATGCTTTTCAGACAACACACATAGAGATATCACTGCGAACTACCAAGGATTTAAGAACATACTTACTGCCTCCTACAACAACAAAGTATATGGTAAATCTTTGCTAGATAGTACAAATAAAGAAGAGCAAAAAGTTATTATAAATCTTATGTCTTCTATAGAAGAAAAAATAGCCAAGATGAATGCTTTAGCAACATCTACAGAACATTTTGACTACCAGGTAAGACCAGATAATCCCAACGCAAAAAATCTAGTCTCTCTGAAGAATGACCTAAGAAAACTTGGCGATAAGATAGTGACTGTTGCGAAAGATAATGGCATAGTATTAGGTATTAATGATATAACAGATGAAGAGGAAACTCAAATATAATGATGAAAAAAATTACTTTATTCTTAATCTTCACACATGTACTCTTTGCCAATGAAAAACTCTTGTCTATTTATGACAATATACTTTTGAAAAATTCTAGCAATGCCCTAAATGTCAGCATAGAAATGAAGCGAAACATTGGCAACGACAAGGTCAGTAAAAACCTATTTAAGGACTTGGTCTTTCACTGGAAAAAGGTAGAAGCTTTATATATATTAGGCGATTTAAATAGCAAGTATATAGATACTCCTAGATTTATAGATATTTTTCATCAAGGCAATGAAGATATAAAAGAACAATTAAGTTTTATACTGTCAAAAAATACTGCCCTTGAAGCTGCACTATACAAAAACTCACATAAAACAATAAATGCACTAGAATACGTTTTGTTTACACAAGACTTATCTGTACCAAGAGTCAAAAAAATGCAAGAAATCATAGTCGCAACACTAGAAAAAAATCTTAAAATCATTCAACAAGGGTACATATCTGAAAAAGAAAACTTCATAAAAGATGAACTTCGTGCAAATACTATTATATTAAATACACTGGTAGACAGCTCATATAAACTAAAAGAATGGCGTGTGGGTGACCCTGCTGGATTAAGCCGTAAATTTAAAGGTAAAGCAGACAATGCTAGAGCTGAATACAGCCTAAGCAAGCACTCAATTCTAGCCATACAAGCCATTTTAAATACACATAAAGACATCATGGCAAAACAAAAGTTTCAAAACTTTGGAGATATTATAGAAACTTATGGTGCTAAAGAGGAGCTACATCATGCTCTAAAATACATAGATAAATCCTTGAAAGCTTTAAGCAATATTACAAATGATGACTTTAGTAATGCAAAAGATTTATATACGCATTTGAAAAAATTACATATAACATATTACATATCTCTTGTAGACAAACTCAAAATAACAGCAAAAATCTTAGAAGCTGATGGGGACTAGCTCTCAAGTGTATGTTCTATTATATGTATATTTAATCGTTTTTTTTACTTCAGTACTTACTTCTCAAACTGTAGACGATAAATATATGAGTGAAAAAGAAACTTCATTGGGAGAGCTATTGTTTTTTGACACTATTTTGTCGAAAAACAAAACCCAATCTTGTGCAACTTGCCATAACCCTGAACATGCCTTTATAGACTCTAGGAAAAATGCCGTAGGCGGTGCAGGAAGTCTAGGAGACGACCAAGTGAGTATAGGCAACAGAAATACACCCACTACAGCATATGCAATGTTTAGCCCTGACTTTCATTATGACAAGAAAAAAAAACATTACATAGGTGGTCAATTTCTTGATGGTAGAGCTTTAGACCTCAAAGAACAAGCAGGTGGTCCTCCTGTAAATCCAATTGAAATGAATATGCCCTCAAAAGAATCTATGTCTAAAAGACTGAAAGATTCTATCGCTTATAATTTTTTATTTAAAGACATGTATGGGGATGATGTCTTTGACGACAGCAACAAAACTTACGAAATGATGACGCAGGCTATTGCTAAATTTGAAACCTCTAAAGTATTTAGGGCTTTTGATTCTAAGTATGATAGATACCTTGAAGGAAAATATGAACTGTCTGTGCTAGAAGACCTAGGACGTACTATATTTTTCTCTAACAACAACAATAACTGTGCTTCATGTCACGTCTTTAAAAAAGAGGATGCCAGAGGTGAGACATTTACAAATTACCGTTATCACAACATAGGCACACCACAAAACCATGACCTAATGGCAAAAAATATAGTAGACCCAAAAACATTTATAGATTTAGGACTCATGCAAAATCCAAAGATAAAAAGTTTAAAAAATGCCAAAGATTATGCGGGTAAATTTAAAGTGCCAACGCTTCGAAACGTTGCTGTAACTGCTCCATATATGCACAATGGTGTCTTTAAAGACTTAAAAACTGTGATAGAGTTTTATGATATGTACATCAACACAAAGAGGACAATAAACCCTGAGACCAACAAAACATGGGCTAAAGCGGAAGTACCCATAGACAAAGAAGATATGAAACTACTAAGAAAAGGTAGGATTTTGAGTGAAAGAAAAGTACAGGCTCTTCTAGCTTTCATGATACTTTTAACAGACAAACGATATGAACATCTCATTCCAAATAATCCATAAATAAAAGGGGATAAATATGCGAAAAATACTATGGCTCTTACCATTAATTGGTTTTACTTTACAAGCAAGTGAGGTTGTAAACGTTTATTCTCATCGACATTATGATGTAGACAAAAAACTTTATAAAATTTTTAAAGAGCAAAGTGGGATTAAAGTCAATCTTATCAAAGCATCTTCTGCTGAACTCATCAAACGTATAGAATCAGAGGGAAAATACACAAAAGCCGATGTCTTACTCACCACCGATGTAGGCATGCTTGAACTTGCCAAAAATAAAAATATCTTCCAGCCTATAGAGTCTGAATTTTTAAACCAGACCATAGAAAAGTATCTAAGAGACAAAGATAACTTATGGTTTGCTCTAACAAAAAGAGCTAGGGTCATTGCTTACAACAGTGACGCGGTAAAAAAAGAAGAGCTTAGTACCTATATGGCTCTCACAGATAAGAAGTGGAAAGGTCGCATTGTAGTTACTAAATCAACAGAAGTGTACAACCAGTCTCTTCTTGCCTCTTTTATAGTCAGTAAAGGTGAACAAAATGCCATAAATTGGGCAAAAGGCATAAAAGCCAATATGGCTCGAAAACCACGAGGTGCAGACAAGGACAGCCTAAGAGCAGTTGCAGCAGGCTTAGGAGATATTGCTATAGCAAATACCTATTATATAGGACAAATGCACAACGGGAAAAGCCTTTCAGACAGAGCAACAGCAGAACTCATCTCTATATTTTTCCCAAATCAAGGCGAAGGCGAAGGCGGTACACATATAAACATCTCTGGTGCAGGTGTGGTAGCACATGCCAAAAATAAAAAGAATGCCATAAAATTCATAGAATTTCTAGCTTCCATACAAGCCCAAGAAGAATTTGCAAAAATAAATTTTGAGTATCCTGTAAACCCAAAAGCTAAAACCTCTGACTTGCTACAATCATGGGGAGACTTCAAAGAAGACAGAACATCTTTGCAAAAAGTAGGCTCAAAAAACATAGATGCAGTTAAAATCTTCCATAAAGCAGAATGGGATAGATAGTTGGTAAAAATAATTGGAACAAAATACGAATGAAAAATATTTTAAATAAATATATACTTAGCTCTACACTCATTGTCTTTGTTTTGTTGCTTCCTGTACTGAGCATATTTGTCTATGCTTTTTCAGCTGAAGGGTCTACACTTACACACCTAAAAGAAACTGTACTTTCTGACTATATATTTAACACGCTAAAGCTTATATTTTTTGTTTCTATCCTTTCTTTGATTTTTGGGGTATTTTCTGCCTATATTACTGTATTTTACACTTTTAGATTTGCTTCCATTTTTTCTATATTATTAGCACTACCTTTTGTTATGCCTAGCTACATATTGGGCTACATATACAGTGATATTTTAGGATTTTTTAGCCCTTTTCATCTTTTTTTAAAAGACTTAGGACTCGTAGATAAAAACTATTTTGATGTCCTAAATTTTAACAGTGTTGCAGTCATTCTTTCTTTAGGACTATACCCCTACATATACCTCATAGTTAAAGCCTCATTTCTTAACAGTTCATCTGCACTCTTAGAGCCTGCATTGTCTCTAGGAAAAGGTAAAATAGAGCTGTTTTATAAAGTGATTTTACCACTTTCACGTCCAGCCATCATAGGTAGCTTGTCTTTGGTCATTATGGAGGTTATAAACGAGTATGGTACGGTTTCATACTATGGCGTAGACACCCTAAGTACAGCTATTTATGCCTCATGGTTTGGACTAAATGACCCTCAGAGTGCTGCATATTTAAGTATCATTGCTATGAGTATTGTTTTTGTTTTACTCATTACTGAGAGGTTTTCAAGAGGACATAGCTCCTACAAAAGTGAATCCATATCAAAAAAGTTAAAAAAAGAGGAGTTAAGCGGTACAGCAAAAGTGTTTGTTTATATATTTTTGTCTATTCCTATTCTTTTTGGGTTTATTGTACCTATGATATGGATTGTTATTTATACCTTAGAGTACGCCCATACTGTGATAGATGAAGATTTTTTCACTGTCATACTCGACACAATTATCGCTTCCTCTTTTTCTGCTTTTATTATTGTATTTTTAGCACTATTTATCTCTTATAGTCTAAGAATCTACAAGCACTCTTACAGTCTATACTTATCTAAACTAGCGGGTCTTGGTTACGCCATACCTGGTGTAGTCATAGGTGTCGGAGTGTTGAGCCTTTTTTCTCATTTAGACCATCTGCTCATCTCCACCTTTAATTTAGACAGATTACTCATCACTGGTAGTCTATTTGCTATGATTTTTGCCTATGTTTTACGCTTTTTGGCAGTAGGTTTAAATATGACTGAGTCTTCTTATGCAAATATAAGTATCAACATCAACAAGGCTGCTAGAAATCTAGGTAAAAATTATTGGCAAACACTTCTAAAAATAGAATTTCCTCTTATGAAAAAAACATTGATGTTTGCTTTTTTACTTGTTTTTGTTGACATCGTTAAAGAGTTACCTCTAACCTTAGTCTTAAGACCATTTAACTATGAAACCATTGCCACTAAAACCTATGAATATGCAGGAAATAGTCTCATACAGGAATCTGCTGTCTATGCTCTTGTCATCGTGCTTCTAAGTCTTGTACCAGTCATCATTAGCCATAAAAAGGAAAGTTAACATGCTCAAAATAAA
>CAYXTZ010000041.1:0-11490 GCA_964468535.1 uncultured Sulfurovum sp. | reverse complement strand
TATGACAGAGATACTCAAAACTGAGTCTAAAAGCTTTGATGAAATGCTCACAATTACGCAGTGGCTAGATGAAAATAATAAAAAATTATCATAATTTTTAACTATTTATTTCTATATAAGCTTAGGTATTCAAAAATAGGGTACAATTGTTGCGATGAAAGATGAGTTTCGAGTTTCATTTTTCGTGTGTTAAGTGTTATTGCTAGACCCCGAAAGACTTCTCTCTGATTTGGATTCCACTTATTTATAAGTGAAAATTATTACCCAAAGGTACAACAAGATGGCAACATTAGTAAACGGAACAGTAAAATGGTTCAACGATGAAAAAGGTTATGGATTTATCCAACAGAACGATGGTGGAGATGATGTATTCGTACACTTCCGTCAAGTAAACAACGACAATGGTGGTCGTGTAACATTGGCTGAAGGTCAAGCAGTAACATTTGAAGTTGGTGAAGGTCAAAAAGGCCCACAAGCTGAAAATGTAACACCACTTTAGTAGTGGTTTTGTAGGCTTTACGCCTACAAGCTTAAATTTACCTACCTTCCAACTTCTTAGTAATCTACCCCAATGTCTTTATCGTAAGATATCTCAAATAGTACTTCTATTTTCATCTCCCATAAAAAGACCTATAAATGCTTTTGTAAATTTCATAACTATCCCTTTCTGCGTTTAGGATAATTATAGCTAATTGTTGCTTTTTTTAGTACTTTCTAAATAATGTCTATTTTTAATTTTTAAGTAGTCATAAATCGCTTTTACCTCTTCATCGGTCAAATAATAACGAGGCATTACTTTATGATAGGTATTGACGGAGTTTATCATCGTGGCTAAATTATCTTTACGTATATCAGATCCTCTAAGCACTTTTTTATTGCCCTCTGCATCTTTATACTCTACGATAATAGTCCCTTCTCCACTTACACCATGGCACTGGGCACAGCTCACTCCACGAGGGGTTTCATATAACATTTCACCATATTCATAGTGAGATATAAAGTCCTCCTGTCCCCAGAGCAAAAAAGGTGATACTATAAAAGGTAATAATATGATTAGCTGTTTCATGATAAGACTACGTTTACTCCCCATAAAATATTTTCGATATAATACCCTAAATTATTATAAGGTCTATGTATGCAACTCATTGATGGTAAATCTCTCGCCAATAAAGTACAAACCAATGTAGCTTCTGAAGTTGAGAAACTTAAACAAATAAAAAACATTGTTCCTGGTCTTGCTGTCATACTTATAGGTGATGACCCAGCTAGTCATGCCTATGTTAAAATGAAAGCAAAAGCTTGTGAAAAAGTAGGTTTTTACTCTATTACCCACAATATGCCTGACACTATCAGCCAAGATGAAATCATCGCTACTATTGAGATGATGAATAACAACCCTCGTATAGATGGAATTCTCGTACAGCTTCCTCTACCTAGGCATGTGGACACAGACAGGATACTTGAAGTCATAGACCCTAAAAAAGATGTCGATGGTTTTCATGCCTACAACGTGGGCAGACTCGTCACAAACCTAGAAAGCTTTGTGGCTTGTACACCACTAGGGGTTATGAAGATGTTTGAAGAGTATAGCATAAGCCTAAAAGGTAAAGACATTTGTGTAGTAGGTGCTTCTAACATCGTAGGAAAACCTATGGCATCACTGTTATTAAATGCAAATGCAACAGTGACTGTAACCCACATACATACTAAAGACCTAAAAGCACATACCAGTAGAGCTGATGTCATTGTTGTTGGTGTTGGCGTTCCTGGGCTTATCAAAGAAGATATGGTTAAAGTTGGAGCTGTCGTTATAGACATTGGTATCAATCGTCTCAAAGATGGAACACTTGTTGGCGATGTAGATTTTGAAAATGTAAGTAAAAAATGTGATTACATCACCCCAGTTCCAGGTGGGGTGGGACCCATGACCATCGCGATGCTACTTTCAAATACACTTAAAGCTGCCAAGGCAAGAATATAATGGAAAAATTTAAAAAGTTTTTATCTGCTTTAGGGCATTTTGCAGGTACATGGACAGGAACTATCATCATCGTTCTTTTTCTTATCTTCTTTGTGGCACAGTCTTTTGTCATACCATCGGGTTCTATGAAACGTACACAGCTCATAGGTGATTTTCTTTTTGCAAAAAAATACTCTTATGGTATTCCTATTCCTCATTTACCATGGATAGAAGTACCTCTTTTACCTGACTTTAACAACAACGGTCACCTCATAGAAGGCCCACGCCCCACAAGGGAGGAAATTGTCATTTTCCGTAAACCTCAAACACCCAAAATACACTTTGTAAAACGTTGTGTCGCTGTAGGTGGAGATGAGGTTCTTTATGGTGAAAAAAAACTAATGATTCACTTCCATGAAGGAGATGAATACATCAAAGAAAATTATCCTAAAGAAAAGATTGTAAGTCTTTATGACAAACTATGGGTAGTTAACCCTTATATGGACAAATACCCAGGCATACAGTACACACCAGAAGGAAATACTGGATTTGAGTACATGACAGCTGCATACAGCCACAATCAAGACATCGATATGTCCATAAGACGCATGGTACACCCTGATGGTACACAAGGACATCTTTTTTATAAAAAGATAGAGCCAGACCATTTTTATATGGTAGGTGACAACCGTGACAATTCTAGCGATAGCCGTTTTTGGGGTTCTGTACCCTATAGTCATATCGTAGGGAAGCCTTGGCTTATTTACATGAGTATAGAGTTTCGCTCTTATGACAAAGTATTTAACGGTACAGGTGGAGGAAGAGACCACGACAAGTTAAGACGTATCTGTCCAAATATGGACATCGCTTCAAAAGAATGTGAAGTACTTTGGGATAAGCAACGCTACACTGTTAGATGGGGACGCGTAGGCAGAACCATAGATTCCCTAGAGCGTGAAGCTCCTATTGAGTAAGCAAAAGGAATAAAATGTCTAAAAAATTCTACATTGCAACCGACCATGCAGGCTACGCACTAAAAGCCTATGTAAAAGATTATGTTATGGAACTAGGACATGAGATAATAGACCTAGGACCAGACTCTGCTGACCGTGTAGACTACCCAGATTTCGCTAAAAAATGTGCGGATGCCGTTTTGGCTGATGCTGGCAGTTTTGGCATACTCATCTGTGGCACAGGCATAGGCATAAGCATGGCTGCAAATAAAGTACCTGGCATTAGAGCAGCCTTATGTCATAACACATACACAGCCAAGCTCACACGCCAACATAACGATGCAAACATCTTATGTTTTGGTGAACGCGTGGTAGGAAAAGGTGTCATAGAAGACATGATAGAAGTTTTCGCCTCCACAGAGTTTGAAGGTGGAAGACACGCAGGACGCGTAGTTAAGATAGAGGGCTGTTCTCTTGGAAATAACCTAAGATAACAGGATGGACTGTGATATATCTAGGGGATTTCTAAGAACCTTAAAATGGCAATAAGCCAAATTTTTTGATAAACGCATCATCAATATCTATAAGTTTCATCTCTTGTAACTTATCTAGTACTTCTTTCGTACAAAAAGTATCTCCAGGCCATTCACGCTTAAAGCCGTCTCGTTCACCTTTATTGCTAGCATCTACCATGATAAATGGTTCTAGTCTTACATCTCTACTTGCATCGATATTATTGACCACTCTCCATAGAAGCATATAAGGGTTATCTAGTGCATTGTTTGCAGGCTCTACTATGATGGCTACTTTCATATATTTATGTAGTGGAGCTAGTTTATCCATAAGGATGGACATGGACTCAGTTTTTTCTACCATGAGTATACAAATAGGGTTTTTAGTATGCGGAAAATACTGCTTTACCCCTACTATATGCCTATCAAGTTTATGGAGTTTTTCATAGAGTACTTCATCGCTTAAAAGTTCAGATACACCCTTTTTTACCTCTTCACCCGTAGCATCCACACCAAGCTTTCCACCCACAAACTGTTCAGACGATGAGTGGTCTAGGTGGTCTACTATGCCTTTAGTGATGAACACTCTCTCTGGACTTAATCGGTTGAGTATATGCTCAGTAAGCGTTTCAAACTCTTCTAACTCTGGTGCATCTTCTCCCACAAAAAGTGCATGCTTTACAAAAGACATCTGACCTACACCCCAGAATGCATGCATGAATTGTATGGCGTGACCTTTGTAGAGTGTTTTCATTTTAGCTAGTATAAGATTATGAAACACTCCATTTTCAGGCATGTTGTAGTCTATGAGGTCTGGTGCCATAGGTTTTAGCATAGGTAAAAATACACGCTCCGTTGCCCAGCCCATGTACTTGTCTTCTAGTGGTGGCTTACCTACAACTGTGGCTTGAAATACTGGGTTCTTTTTCATGGTAATGGTCTCCACATCCATCACAGGAAAAGGCTCTTTAAGGGTGTAATAACCTGTATGGTCACCAAAGGGGCCTTCTATTTCCGTTAATTCTGGGTCTACAAAGCCCTCTATGACGATGTCTACATCTCTAGGTATATAGATGTCATTACTTATGGACTTCACTAGCTGTGCATTTTTGTTACGCACAAATCCATAAAGCAACATCTCAAACATCCCATAAGGCATAGGAGCTTGCCCGCACCAAATGTACAGAGGGTCACCACCTATGGCTACAGAAATAGGCATCTTTTTACCTGCTCTTTGGTATTGGTCGAAAAAGTGGCTAGCATCTTTGTGTATCTGCCAGTGCATGCCAAGGCGATTTTTATCGTATTGTTGCAGTCTGTACATACCTAAGTTTTGCATCTGTCCATCAAGGCTTTGTGTGTACACTTGTCCCATGGTAATGAACGCTCCACCATCTTCTTCCCATGTTTTTAGTATGGGCAGCTTGTCCAAATCTACTTCATCTTTAGGTATGATGATTTCTTGACATTCACCTTTAAACTTTAAACGTTTTGGAAAAACATTTTTAAGAGAAAAAAGCTTAGGTATCATGGCAAATTTTGCTTTGAGTCCCTGTGGTGGTTTGAGTTTGAGAAGTTCTTCTATGCCCTCTGCTACAAGGTCAGGATGTTTGCCAAATATTTTTTCTGTCAAGGCTTTATTTGCAAAAATATTCATAAGCACGGGCATATCATATTCTATGCCTTTGGTTTTGTTGATTGGTTTTGTAAAGAGTATGGGACGAGAATTATCTGTTTTTACTTCTATGTATGCTACATGGGGGATTTCTAGTTCTACATCTAACGGTATATCTATGACCTTTAAATCGCCATTCTTTTTTAGCCACGCTACTAGGTCTTGCATTGTTACATTCCTCTGGTATTTTTCTAAAATATTATAACCATAAAGTAATTTACACTAGATGATTATGTTATCATAAATAAAAGACATGTTTAAAGATAATGAAAGGTTTCATAAAGATGAAAAAGATACTAAATTTTTTCCTTTTTATTATATTCACAATCTTTTTAGTCCTCTTCTATATACTCTATACTGATTCGGGAAAAAAACTATCGTATAACATGCTGGGTTTTATGGCTACACAAAAGATAGGTCTTCATGCAAAAGTAACAGAATTTAATTTAGAAAACTATCCACGTATAAATATAAAATTACTTATTGAAAAAAAATACAAGATTAACATAGATGGATATTATAAAAATAAGCAATTTGACCTAGGATATACACTCACTTCAAAATGGATAGAGAGTGATGCATATAAGATAAAAAGTGATTTAAATATCACAGGTAAGATTAAGGGTCCTCGAAAAGAACTAAGCATTACAGGGCAAGGCAAGGCTTTAGATGGAAACATCAGCTACAGAGGCATAAAGCATAGGCATTCATTTAATGATGTACATATCGAGATTAAAGACATAAACTCTTCTAAACTTTTTAAACTACTTGGACAAAAACCCATACTAGGTGCTAGAGCAAATGGCTACCTAGACTTTGAAATCATCTCCCATGAAGAGCGTAAAGGCATACTCTATTATAGTGCAAAAGATGTAGATTATCATGGAGTAAAAATAGACCTCAATGCCCAAGTAGAGGTAAATGATGCACAGTATGATTTTACACTAGAAGTAAAAGCACCTACAGCCAGCCTACATCTACTACAAGGTAAATACAATCAAGAAAAAAACCAAGCCTCAGCTGTCTATGTTTTAGATATCAAAAATGTAAGTGACATAAAGAAACTAGTAAAGATAAACTATGATGCACCTTTTTACGCACTAGGAAAACTTAAGCTTGACCATAAAAAATTAACCATGCAAGGATTTTCAGAAAGTCTTGGTGGAGTAGTAGACTTAGCACTAAAAGAGAACAAACTCTACTTCCATTTACATGATATCCCTCTTTCTCCTCTGATGAAAAAGCTAGATGTCGAAGCTGTGTTTGACACAGATATTACTGGTACGGGGGTTTATGACATTAAGGATAAAACCATTTTACTGCATAGCACACTTTCAGCACTTTCTTTTAAGCAAAGTAAACTAAGTAAATCAATCCTAAAATCATCAGATATTGACCTTTCTAAAGAAGTTTTTAACAACAATCATTTACACTTAGAAACCATAGACGGTGAACTGTCGAGTACACTTTTACTTGCAAACAAGAAAAATCATTTACATTTTAAAGACACAAGAAGTAATTCTAAAAATCACTCAGTAAAAACCAACATTGATTTAAATATGTATCAATATTCTATGCAAGGAAAGCTCTATTTTAAAATAGATAAATATACAGCTGCAAATGATACTTATATTAATTTTGATGGCTTAGTGCAAAAATATTATGCTCTAAAACTTCAAGGATTAGTCAATACAAAGTGGACAAGTATGGACTATGCTCTCTCCTCTGCTAGGCTACCAAGCCACATATGCACTATCGTTGATGATGTAAATGTTACAGGACATATTAATGGTCCATTTAAGCGTCTGCACATAGATGGAAAAGGTACTGCACTTGATGGCAATGTGACCTTTAAAGCTGTTCAAGTAAGGGATCATCTTGAAGAAGTGTATATTCACATACAAAATATACATGCATTAAAACTCGCTACGCTACTGGGGTACCCTGAACTGCCTTATGGAAAAGGAGATTTAAGAGCAGACTTTAAGCACCTTTCTCAAAGTAAACAAAAAGGAAATATACACTATACATTAACAAATGCTAAGTTGTTCAATCTCCCACTTACTATTGACACAAAAGTTAAGTTCAAAAGTCAAAAACAAGAATTTAAAGCAGATATCACTCTAGCCAATGCCAAAATAAAGTTAAGTAATGGTATCAACGATAGAGATACAGGGAAATCAGAAGCATTTTACACACTAGATGTAGCAAACCTAGCAAGCTTTGAAGAATTACTAGGTTACAAATACAAAGGTGCTTTCCATGCCGTAGGTACAGCAAAATACGATGGAGATTATCAGCTTCATGGTCTTTCTAAAACATTTGATGGTTTAACTGAGTTTGACTACAGAAAAGCAACATTAAAAATAGATTTATCAAATGTATCTTTTCAACGTATCATGTCACTCTTTCCTCATCCTACTATTTTAGATGCAAATACTACTGGAAAAATACACTATGATTTTAACAAAGAAAAACTCCTAGTAAATACAAAACTCAAAAATGCAAAATTTTCCTATCATGAAACGATGGATACAATCTATAGGAAATCTGGTATCAATATACTAAAAGAAGTATTTACCGACAGCTCATTAGATGTAAAATATCAAAATGAAATGATATTTGGAAATCTCATCATGGAAAATAAAACAAGTCATCTCTCACTTACCAATACACAAATAAATACTAAACTCAATACCATTAATGCTTTTTTTGATGTAAAAATACAAGAAAAAGAATTTACAGGTAAAATTTATGGTTCACTTGATGACCCCAAGATAAATCTCAATATGCAAAAGCTTATACGTCATGAGATGGATAAGCAATTAGACTCTTTTATGGGAGAAGGAAACAGGAAATTAATGGAAAACATGCCTATGGGAAATACAGCAAAAGATATGGCATCAGGTGTGGGTGGTGCATTTATGGGGATGTTTTTTTAGCAGCTAATTTTGTTGTTTTTATCCATTAAAGACCTATAGTATGTTATGATACTAGTGAAATTATAGGGGTCTTTTGTACATATGTTGAATTTTTTAAAATATCTTATTTACGCTCTTATAATACTCTCTATACTAGTATTTTACTTTTTATTTACACCTCTTGGACATCAAAATATCTATACACTTATAGGTAAAAAACTTAGTTCAAAAACTGGTGTTTTTATAGAGGTAAAATCCATTGATGTCACGCGTTACCCCCAAATACATATGGTACTCAACCTAAAAAGCAAAGCCAAACTAACATTATGGGGTCACTTAGATGATAGTCGGGTAGATATGAACTATACACTTACAAGTGACTGTATCGCTACTGAATACTGCCAGATAGATGATGACATCAAAATAAAAGGTCAAATACGAGGTCCTTTTAGCAGGCTAAGCATTACAGGAAAAGGTACAGCACTCGATGGAAATGTAAGTTATTCTGCTATCAAATATATAGATAGGGCAGAACAGATAAAACTAATCTTACGTGACATAAATTCAAGCAAACTACTTAATTTAGCAGGGGAAGATGCACTTATACAAGGAAAAGCAAATGCAGACATCACTTTTAGTACCATGGATGAAAAACACAAAAAAGGGCTTATAATTTATAGTGTTAAGGACCATAATTTTAAGGGTATCCCCCTAGACTTTTCCACTAAAATACATATAGAAAATGAAAAGCACAGCTTTACAATAGATGCTACCTCACCCTACCTCACCCTAAACATTAGCGAAGGGGTTTATGACCAAGAAGAACAAAGGGCAGAAGCTCTCTATGTCGTTAACATCAAAGACTTAAGTAAATTGGAAAAATTGCTTGGAAAGAAATATCGGGGTGATTTTTATGCAAGAGGTGAAGTATCTTATGATAAGTATCTAAAAATTACAGGACTCTCAAAAAGTTTTGGAGGTATGACAGAATTTAATTTTGAAAAAGATGGACTAAAAATACATCTTGATAATGTTTTACTCGACGAGATTACTTCACTGTTCTCTATGCCTCCTATGCTTACTGCAAATGTTACAGGAGACATACACTACAACTTTATCCAAGAAACTTTGGTGGCAAACACTATGCTGCACAATGCAAAATTTATAGAATGTAGCTTATCTAAGATTGTCCGTAAAAAAGCAAAGGTCAACATGCTTAAAGAGATTTTCAATGATGCCAGTTTAGACCTTATTTACCACAATGAAAACATCATAGGTGACCTAAAACTAGCCAATGACCGCAGCCATCTCTATCTCACAAGTGCTAAGATAAATACTAAAGAAGAGACTATTGACGCCTATTTTGACTTTAAAATGCAACGCCAAGAGTTTTCAGGAAAAGTCTATGGCTCTCTTGATAACCCAAAAGTAAACCTCGATATGCAAAAGCTAGTTCGCTACCAAATGGACAAACAGGTAGACAAAGTGATAGGCAAAAAAAGTAGAAAAATTATGGAAAAATTACCTATGGGAGGTGTCGCCAAAGATGTAGCCTCTGGCATGGGTGCTTCATTTATAAAGGTATTTTTTTAAGTATTTAAATAATGATGACAATAGGTGAAAAAATAACTTTTCTTTGTGTCTCTTTTTCAAAATCATCAATGATTACTCTTGGATTGAAAAAAGGGTTTATAGCACTAGGGTAAGCAGAAGCTTGTTTTCCTACGGCAAGAAGTACATCTTCATGCTTACCGTTATTTCCTATGGCAACAAGGGGCTTATCTTTGTAAATATGTCCTGTTTTTAGATTGATAACTTTTATACTTTTATCACATATTTCCAATATTATGTAGCAAATGCACAAGACAAAAATCCTAAAATAATCTAAAATTTTCCCACAAATAATGAAAGGGAAACAATAGTAGAAACACACGTACTATCAGCACTCACCAGTAAAAGAGCAGAGGTATCGGGAGAGATAAAGCACTACGAAAAACTTCTTAAAAAATCCAAAGAAAATTTACAATCCATTGACCAAACGATACATATATTTGATGAGAGCTATGATTTACGCAGCATAAAAGCTAAGAAAGTTCGTTCAAATACATATTTTAAGGCAGGAGAGGCAAAGTAGGAAATGTTGTGCCATGATGTGTACTTAGTTTGTTGTTTTTATATAACTATATTATACCATATTTAACTATATATAGTTAAATATAAACATTATATTGACCTTCTATCATAACATTTGTTATAATATATAAAATTACAGAAAGAGATACAATGGATTGGAATAGTAGAGCAAAGAGACTCATTAAGTCCGAGTTGGCTAAAAGAGAAATTGACTATATCAAGTTAGCCGAACTAATGCACACTATTGGCATTGATGAGAAGCAAGTGAATATCGCCAACAAGATAAATCGAGGAGCATTTAGTCTTAGTTTTGCTTTGCAGGTTTTTAAAGCTATTGGTGTTGATAATATTGCATTAAAGGATATTATATGAGTCTTTTAGAAAGAATAAAAGAAAAAAGAAAAGAGAGGGATAATCATCTTCTTAATAATCTTCTTTACACAAAAAAATATAAACAAACATATATTACTGGTATAAGTGCCTTAAATATTCCATACAAAGGTGTGCAGTGTGATTGGCATCAGATAGACACACTTAAGGCAGGGGAAGAAGGTAGATTTACAATGCACCCTAATGTAATTATTGGAGCAGAAGATATATTTGGTAAATATGGGATATGGGATTGCAGTAAGTGGCTAAAAGAAAAAGGATTTGAAAATAATAATTATCTTTGTGCAACACCAATTAGAGCCATACTTGATATACTTTATCATCGTATAGTTATCAAGCAACAATATCCCACGCCACTTGATAACTTTTGGGATTTTATGTTTGATGAGATAAATAAAGATGAATTAAAATTAAAACTAGATGAACTAGGGCTATCTTTTAATACGACAGAAGAAAATATCTTTAAGCAATGGAGAAATAAAAATGATGCATAACAGCACTCAAAGAGAACTGCACGTTCTCTTTATGAAAGAAATCCTATTAACAATAAATTCAAAAAACTATCCTACTTATTTAAAGGGCGGAACAGCCTTGCTTCTTTGCTATGGCTTAGATAGATTTAGTGAGGATATTGACCTTGACTCTGAAAAGAGCTTTAATCTTCCTCGGGAATAATTCCCCGACCCTTGGGTCGTTTCAAATCGCCTTAGGCGATAATTTATCGTGAGTTACGTCTCGCTAATAAATTTAAATCAAGTTCATACCCCGCACCCTTGGGTCGGGGTCGTTGATTCCATAAAAGCATATGTTGTTGGTACCGAAAAAATTACTAAAAACATTGGAAGTATTAGGATTATATTTAAGATGAACGAATTAAAACTTTGTGATAAACTGTCAAGTCTCACCACGTTGTTCCACTTTAGCTATAGCATAAGCTCGAAACGCA
>CAYXTZ010000040.1:0-11635 GCA_964468535.1 uncultured Sulfurovum sp. | reverse complement strand
TTGATAAATATAAACCAAAGAAAGAGCTTTTTGATACAGTTGAAACTGTGGTACTAAAACTCATGACTAAAAAGTTATCTGATAATTTTACTGATGATGGAAAGTTACGTTTGAAGCCTGTATTTGAGGCTTTGGATGGCAAAGTAGGTTATGATGATATTCGGCTTTGTATGTTGTTCTTGGATGAAAATAACCACAAAACATGATAAAAGGGTATCACCTATTAAAATAGGTGTATTGGGTATGCGTGGCGAGCATTACATAATGTCTGGTTCACGAGGTTTAAAAGTCAAAGTAAGACCAAGTAGTACAGCGGTGGTTACGATATTTGCAGTTTCTTTGGCTACTTTTGTTCCTGTGATGCCCCATGGCCACATTTTTCTTACCGTAGTGACTCATTGACCCCGTATTGCTTTAGGACCATCATCTGAACTCATAAGGATAGCTATGTATTTTGTAGAAGGGTGTACTTCAAGTGCTATTTTGATACTCATACTTAGGGGTACTGCCAAAAACATCCCCACAGGACCCAAGACCCACCCCCAAAAGATTAATGAGAAAAATACAACGACTACAGATAGACCTAAGTTTTTCCCCATATATTTAGGTTCTATTATATTCCCAATAATGACATTGACACTCAAGTATAAACCAATAACCCAAAATATACTTTGTGGGTCTGCACCAACAAGTGCCACAAGCACAGCAGGAAAAGCAGCTAAAATAGAACCAAAACTTGGGATATAATTGAGTAAAAATACTATGAGACCTAAAAGAGGGGCAAAGTCTATACCAAGTAAGACTAAACCAAGAGTAATGACAGTAGCAGTGATAAAAGAGATGATGGTCTTTATGGCAAGGTAGCGATTGATTTTTTGACCAAAACTTTCGAAGAGACTTTGTTTTGAATTTTCTTTTTTACTCAGTATTTTTATCTTGTTTTTAAAAGAAGACACTTCAAAAAGCATAAAGGTTACACCCAAAAATATAATGAATGAATTTGAGAGTATAGCTGTAAGTGCTTTGAGAAAAATACCTGCATAACCTAAAACAGTGCTAGGGTCAAACATGTTTTCTAAATGAGCAGTGGATACTTCTATACCAATCTTATTTAAAAAATCACTTGATTGGTCTATAATTTCTATAATCTTTGCTTGATATTGAGGTGTTTGTGCTAAAAAACTGTCAACTGAACCTGATAAAATATAGCCAAATCCTATAAGAGTAAACACAACAGTAAGTAAAACCATAATAAAAGCTATAAAACGTGGGATTTTGTGTTTTTCTAGCCATATCATTGCAGGAGCAGCGATAGTAGTTATAAATACAGAGAGTAAAAAGAGTAGCACAATAGAAGAGGCAGCTTTTATACCCGCTATGATGATAATAAATGCTGCAAATCCTAACCATGTTCTAAATATATCAATAGTGTTTTTTTCTTGCACAGATTTTCCTTTTTGTATTAGTCTGAAGGTTTTATTTGAACGGCTCTATATTTTTTGGGAAGTTTTTTGCTATTTTCCATGATTTACTGAAAAATATCAGTACGTTTTTCTTCGTATTTACCTTCTTTTACTTTTTGCTTAATCTCATTAAGCTTTTCTACTAAAATTTCAACCAAACCTTCAGCTATTTCTTGGTCTGGGGCTTCTGGTACATTCCAGTTTGTTTTTTTGATGTGTGTAGCAAAAAAGTCTTCAAATTCATCTTGTATTTCTTCTTTTCTACTCTCTAGGTCTTTTTGTATAGGTGTGATGTTGTTTTCCATCATATTTCTCCTGATTTGATATATGTTGAAGACAGCTTATCATGAAAAAGTAAATGATAATTTCAGTAAAATTCTTATACGCAGTTTTTTACTCAAATATTAACAATTACTTGGATAATATACATACATTGAAAAGAGAGATAAGAGAGAAGGAGTACTGTAATATGAAAATAGCAATCATCGGAGCAGGGAAATGGGGTAAAGCACTCTATCATGCGTATAGTCAAGATAATGAAGTAGTCATTTCTTCTCGAAATACTAAAGATATTGAAAATTTTATTTCTATGGACAAGGCACTCAGGTATGAATATCTTGTTGTGGCAATCCCTGCTCAGTCAGTACGTGCGTGGATGAAAGAGAATTTTGAAGATTATGGACAAAATATCTTAGTAGCAGCCAAGGGGATAGAGACAGCTACGGGTGCATTTTTAAATGAGGTGTATGGAGAGTATGTAAGTGCAGATAGGTTAGCATTTATTTCTGGTCCTTCTTTTGCAGCAGAAGTACAACAATCAATGCCCACTGCACTTAAAATATCTTCTAGTAATGAATCTTTGGCACAAATTTATGCAGATGCCCTGCCAAAGTTTATCAAGGGGTATGTAAGTGATGATGTCGTAGGAGCTGAAGTCTCAGGTGCATACAAAAATGTCATAGCCATCGCAGGTGGTGTGTGTGATGGGTTGGGACTTGGAAATAATGCTAGAGCAGCACTCATTTCACGTGGACTAGTGGAGATGACACGTTTTGGAGAAGCTTTTGGGGCAAAGACAGAAACTTTTCTTTCGCTTGGTGGAGCTGGAGATTTGTTTCTCACCGCTTCTTCTACATTGTCTCGAAACTACAGAGTAGGATTAGGACTTTCTAAAGGCAAGAGTATGGACGAGATACTCAAAGAGTTAGGTGAAGTAGCTGAAGGTGTACCTACAGCCAAAGCACTACATAAAATAGCCACAGATAAAGGTATTTATCTGCCCATTGCGGCAGAAGTGTATGCGATGATAGAAGAGAGAAAAGACCCTATGCAGAGTGTTAAAGATTTATTACACTAAATGTACTATAATTTTGGCAAAAAGGATTAAGATAGATGCACAGTACCTTTAAAAAGTTTAGTATTTTATTTTTTTTGACTGTTCTTTTTGCAGACGATATTCTTTTACCTACTTATCCTATTGTATTTTCAGGACAAACATATTTTGATAAAGATGCCCTTGAAGCTGCTTCAGGGGTGGACAATAAAAGCTTTTATGAGTTTTGGGAACAAGATAATCCTCTTATGAAAAAGAAGTTATTACCTAGTCTAGTAGAGACTTTGCAAAGTTTTTATACTTCAGAAGGTTTTTATGATGCGGTGATAGAGATGGAGGTATTAGACAGTAGTGTAGAAGTAACCATAGAAGAAAATAAACCAGTGAGAATTAAAGAGATAAAGATAGAGAGTGATTACAATATCACCTCGTTTATCAAGATAAAAAAAGAAGACATATTTAAATCAAAAGCATTTATAGAGAGTAAAAATAAGATTATAACATCTTTGCTAAAAGACGGGTATTGTTCTTATGATTTGGACAGCAAGGCGTATGTAGACTTGGAAAAACATAGCGTAGATTTAAAATACAATTTGAAGAAAGGTGCTGTTTGTACTTTTGGAAAGTTAAGTATCTCTGGACTTTCAACTGTAGAAAATGATGTGATACTGTCACGTGTTAGGTCTCGTGAAGGTGAAAAATTTAGCACACAGTTGGTTCAAGATACTTCAAATGCCTTGTATGGGCTTGGTGCTTTTGACTCGGTACTTATCAATGTAGATAGAAAGCTTTATAATGTCATTCCTGTAGACATAGAATTTGAAGAAATCACAAAGCCATATCAGCTCGAGGTCGGTGCAGGATATGATACTTATGTGGGTGCAAGAGTACATGCTCAAATAACAAAGTATAACTTTTTGGGAAATGCTCAGAAACTAAATTTTAAAACTGCATGGTCTAAAAAAGAACAATTGGCGATAGTAAGTTATTTTAAGCCAGCACTTTTTAATGTGTTTGGATACAACATAGATTTGGGTGCTAGGTTAGGGTATTCAAATTTAGAATTTGATGGATTTCAAGAAGAAAAAACATTTACAAGGGCTTATTTTGAGCATGAACAGGGGCGAATTCAGCTAAAAGTAGGTATGGCAATTGAAACAATCCGCATTGATGCTTTGGATAATCTAGATGATGGAGAAGAGTTAGAACATGCAGTTAATGAGGGAAAATTTGTATTGGCTTATCCTTATGTAGATTTTGTCTATGATGCCAGGGATTCAAAGCTTAATCCTAAATATGGCTACTATTTGGCGGGTTACAGTGAATTAGGACTATCTCGTGAAGATGACTCGTCCATTTACTATAAAACACAAGTAGAAGCACGTTTGATTCATACCTTTTCAAATTTAACACTTTCTGCTGTTGGAAAAGCAGGAGTGATAGATGAAGAGTCAGATAAAGGATTACCTGAATCCAAATACTTTTTTGCTGGAGGTTCATACTCTAACCGTGCCTATGGATACAGAGAATTAGGAGTGATACTATCTCCCACTGAAGATACAATCAATGGGGCTTCTTCTATGCTAAACCTTTCTTTAGAAGCGAACCATCTTATATGGGCTGACATCTATGGGGCTGTTTTTACTGATAACACGATGCTAACAGAAGATGCCTATGAGTTTAAAGGTGAGATTATCTCTTCAGTGGGTGTAGGGGTACGGTATATGACACCTATAGGTCCTTTTAAGCTTGATGTTGGTTTTAATGTTGATGACTCATCTATCTATGGTATTTCATTTCAGATAGGACAATCTTTCTAATGGGTTATAAACAATTCTTTTTGCTTTCTCCTGTATTGTGGTTACGCAAAATCATAGTATATTTATTGGCAATAGTGATTATTTTGGGTGTTTTGGTTTATTTTATCGCTAATTCCCCATGGGTCATTCAAAAAGTAGTTGATACATTTGCTCCAGATTTCAACATAACATATAGTCGCATCTATGGCAATGCACTTACAGGGGTAGAGATAGACAATATTGAGTATAAAAATATGCCTTTAGTCAAACATGCAAGATTAAAATGGAATCCTGATGCTTTGCTAAGGAAAGAAATTGTACTGAATCATTTAGGTCTTGATGCAGTGAATGTAGATACAAGTAAAGAGTTCATTTCTGATTTTGCTAGTGACGATAATGAGAGTCCAAGTTCTTTTTATTTTGATGTGTATGTAGCTAATTTAGCTATAGCTATCAGTCCTTTTGTGGAAGAAGGAATTGCTTTTGAGAACATTGCTTTAAAGGCAAAGGATATCTTCTATAGCAGTGATAAAATAGAAGTAGGTTCTGCAGGGGTACTTGTAGATTCAAATATCACAAAAATTTCACTTAATGCAAGTTTAGAAGAAGGTGTTGTTGAGGTAGAACTCTTAGACATAAAAGCATTAGATATATTGGCTATAGAGCAACTTTTTATTTCTGATAACAATACAAGTTCAGATACTGCTGAAAATGAGGCAAACGCTAGTGTAAATTCACTAATGCCGACTGAAGTTAGGATGAAAAAAGTAACGATAAACATTGTGCCAATGGAGTATGACCCTGTAAATATAAAAAAACTTAGTCTAAGTATGCAGGAGGGAATTTTTGATATACCCTCACTGCTATTTAAGCAAGGAAAACTAAAAATTGAAACTGAAACAAATTTTGCTACGGCACTACATATTGGACAGATAAAAGACAATCAGCTCAGAGGAAATATTAGCCTGATACCTAAAGAAGCATTGTTCATAGAGTATAACTTGCCACTGAAACGTGAGTCTATTGGCGAAATAGATATTGCTCTACTTGCTACTAAAAAGCGAGTTATAGCTAAGTTTGATACAAACATAACCCAAGTTCTAAAAGCAGAAAAAGATGCATTTAATCTCGACATTGACAGTTTAAAGTCTACAGTAACCTATAGTTTCGATGACATGACATTAAAAGCAAACAGCAGAGTAAAAGTCTCAACCCCGTATGCTAAAAATATTGTAGCTACTAATTTTTTTGTCTTAGATGACAACATATCTTACAGTGGTGATGTTTTGATAAAACAAATTATAGGTATAGATGCAAAATTTGTGAAGCCAATCAATGATTTAAAGCTTAAATATACAGGTGATGAAAAGAGTATAAATACCACTATAGACTCTGCGATGATTGAAGGTCATTTTATATCAGATGATTTTAAAACAGCAATACTGCACCTTAGGAGTAAAGAAGCACTGGAACTACGGAACTTTGTAGAACTTCCATCTGAACTCAATGCCAGTAAAGCCACTGTAGTGATAGATATACCTTTAAGCTTTGAAAGTAATGCTAGCTATGTGGCTAGAGCTAAAGTTGTATCGGATATCGTAAATATAGATGTTAATATTAGCTATAAAGATACTTTGAGTCTTACTTCTGTCATAGATGTGCATAAAAAATCACTATTAAGACCCTACAGTGAGGCATTAAAGTGGGATGCACTTATGCCCGTATATGTAGAAGCAGAGCTTTCAAAAACAATGATAAAAACAAAGATAGATGCTGGTTCTTTAAAAACGAAAGCAAACTATGATTTTAACACAACACAAGTAGAGGGGACTATAAGCTTAGGTGGATTACAAGCAAATATTTCAGGTATTGCTCAAAAAGAAATAAAAATAGATTCTAAGATTACCGCTATACCATTATTGATGAAAAGTATATCTGATATTTATACCCTAGATGAACTAGCAAAAGTAGAGGGAAGTGCCAACCTGTCACTCACAGTAAAAGAACTTAAACAAGTAAAACTCTCTTTAAACTCACCTCTGCTTGTGTATCATGCAGAACATAAAAGTACAACAGATATTTCAGATATTGATATGTTGTTGCACTATGAAGAGGGTAAGTTTATTTTAGAGCATTATAAAATAACCTACGGTAAAGAGAAAATTTATGCAACAAAACCCTCAACTGTGTCTATTGTCGAAGATATTATTAGGCTTAAGCCATTATGGGTAAATGACCAGTTGAAGGTGGAGGGCAATTATGACTTAAAAACAAAACAAGGAAAGATTCTCGCTATAGCAGATAAGTTTAAACTATCACATGAGATTATTGAGCTAGACAGTAAGATAGACATTACAACGCTACTTGATGGAAACAAAACGAATGTAAAAGGAAAAGTTATACTACTTTCTGGAAATATTCATTACGATTTGTCTAAAAAAAGTTTTGCTTCAGATAGTGATATTATCATTGTGCAAGATATCAAAGAGGAAAAAGAAAGCCCTTTTATGGATAATTTGAGTGTTGAAGTGCAAGTAAAAACAAAAAAACCTTTACGCTACAACAAAGGTGCTATTAATATAAAGGTAAATGTTGACTTAAGTGTGTATAAAGTGGCACATGCAGAACTGCTTGTTTTAGGTACAGTTGAAGTACTTAGAGGTGGTAGCTATATTTTTCAAGAAAAAAGGTTCATACTTGAGAAAAGTTTTATACATTTTTCGGGAAATCCAAATAAGCCAATTTTAGATATAAAAGTAAAATATACAGCATTGAACCATGTTGTGACTATTGGTATTACGGGGGGTGCAGATTTGCCACATATTTCTTTTTCATCAAAACCCAGTCTAAGTAAAGAACAAATACTCTCTCTTATCTTGTTTGATACAGAAGCAGGTGCAGGAACAAATTCGGGGGATGAGATGATGAAAATGATGGGAGGTGCGATGGCAAAGTCAGTACTTAGTAATGTAGGCATTAAACTTGACCATCTTGTATTGGGTTCTGGAAACTCTGTGGAGGTAGGTAAAAAGTTAAGTGATAAAATAACTATTATTTATGTAAACGACATTATCTCAGAAGTGAAGCTTAAATACAGACATGGAAAACATACCCAAAGCGTGATAGGCACAAGTGAAGAGTCACAGTTTTATGATATTATCTATAAGATAGATTTTTAAAATACATTGATTTAAGTAAGAGGTGACTATAATTCTTTAAGGGCATATAATGCGTGCATTTAATACTTTCATGATATTGCTACTATTGACTATAGGATTGGCAATTTCTCTTTCTCTCTATGAGGTCTATATAAAGTATAGTACAGATGAAAAGAGTACAAAAACTTCTTCATTCTTAAAGCCAATAAGCACCTTGCAAAATAAATTAGAATTAGAACGCATACGAAGCATAGTGTATCTGTCTAAAAAAACTAAAAAAACACGGCTTATGCTTAAACAAGCTAGAGAACAAACAAACAATACCTTAGAATTTCTCAAAATTACTATAAAGTACAGCAACGATACGCAAAAAAAGTTACAAGTTTTTACTAGCTTTAAACATCATTTAAAAGAGGTGAGGGAAGAAGTAACTAGCTCTAAAAATAATGAGACAGGAAATTTTTATGACTATGAACATAAGAAAATTTTTATGGAGTTTATGGAACTATTTACTACATTAAAACCAGAAGTTCTATCTCAAGATATAGAAGAGTACTTAGTAGTTTATAAAAATTATATGAAAATAAAAGAAAATACAGCAAGCGAAAATGCATTAATCTATAAAAAATTATTTATAAAAGAAGTGATGAATGCAGAAGAGCTATATGGGTGGAGAATACTACAAGAAAATGATGTTTTGCCGTCTCTTTCCTACTTTAGTGATGACTTGACTAATGATATAAATTTGATACTTAACAGTGAAAGCTACAATGAATTTCTTAGCTATGAGCGTGAAATGATAGAACGTGATTTAAAAAAAGGTAGATATAATTTAAGTATAGAAGCATGGATAGGCAAGATTTCTGCAAAGATGGATTACTTTGAAAGTGTATTTTCTTTGTTAGAAGAGAAAATAATCACAATAGAAGATGAACACACACGACAGCAATGGTACATAATGATGGGACATTTTCTTGCCTTGTTGTTATTGATAATATTTTTACTTAGACCCGTATTTTTGTATGTTAAAGGTTTTGCAAACAAATCAATATCTATAGAAAGAGTAAGGGATATAGAGTTAATTTTTAATGAAGAACAACAAGAAGAACTAAAAAGTCTTCTTGATGATGGTCGGGTAGATCATATATATAAATTTATCATCCAAGCTATTAAAGATGCAAATCAGACGAAGGACTTATTTCTTGCTAGTATGTCCCATGAGATACGTACACCACTTAATGGTATACTTGGATTTACGCAGTTACTTAAACAAACAGATGACAAAGAAGAGCGTGAAGAATTTATAGCAGTGATAGAAAAGAGTTCACAAAATTTATTGACCATTGTGAATGATGTATTGGATTTATCTAAAATACAAGCACAGAAAATAGAGCTTGAAAATATCGAGTTTGACCCTGTTGATACTTTTGAATCTGCTGTTGAATTATATGCTGCAAAATCTTCAGAAGAGAACATTAATTTTACACTTTTTGTTGACCCATCACTCCCTACGGCATTAATAGGTGACCCTACTAAAATTTCACAAGTGATTGTTAATCTTATTAGTAATGCCATTAAATTTACTTCTAGGAATGGTGATGTTGCAGTAAGCATTAAAAAACTTTCAGAAAACGGTAATGATGTTGGTGTGGAATTTTCAGTTTCAGATACAGGCATTGGTATAACTATAGAACAACAAAAAAATATTTTTGATGCATTTACACAAGCAGATGTAAGTACGAGTCGTAAATATGGAGGTACAGGTTTAGGCTTGTCTATTTCTGGTAAATTTATTGCTGTGATGGGAAGTGAATTGAAAATAACAAGCATAAAAGATGAAGGGTCTACTTTTTATTTTACTTTACATTTAAGAAAAGCAAGTGATGTAAAAGAGCGAAAAATACCTAATATGAAAGGGCAGACAGTAGGTATTTTAAATCCTCATATTGATGGTAACTATATGATAAATAAAAATCTCGAAACTTACATTGGCTACACAGGTGCTAAGGTAATACACTATACAAATGAATCTTTGCTTGCCTTAAAAGGTAGAGATACATTGTTACCAGATTTTTTGTTTATAGATCAGATGTTACGCTATAGAGGTGATGAGATTGAGAGATTTTTAGACTTCAATACTAAAGTTATCGTTATGACTACTGGAGATCAAAAGAGGAGTTTAAAGAGGTATAAAAAATATATCGATAAAACATTGTATAAACCAGTGAACTTTACAAAAACACTGCGAATGTTAAGTCAGAATGATAATCTAGCAGAAATAGGAAATAAAGTTATCTTTGAAAATATACATATATTGGTAGCAGAAGATAATATAATAAATCAAAAACTAATCATGAATATACTTAAAAGAGTAGGTATAGAAGTTTCTATGGCAGATAATGGTAAAGAAGCGTTTGTGTTTCGTAAAGAGTTTGACTTCGATATGATTATTATGGATATTGAAATGCCAACTATGGGTGGTATTGAAGCCACGGAAAATATACTCCACTATGAAAAAAACGAAAATAAAGAGCATATTCCTATCGTTGCTTTAACGGCAAATGCACTCTCTGGAGATAGAGAAAAGTATATGACTGCAGGAATGGACGCTTATCTTTCTAAGCCTATAGAACTTGATGCCTTGAAAATGATTTTGTTAGAGTATTTTAAAGACAATATGATTGAAAAACCTATTGAAGTCTAAGAGAGTCTATTTTTATAATCTTCATAGTTAAACTTTCGTACTACATCTATGCTACCATCAACTCTTTCTATGGCGATGGAAGGTAACTTGACACCGTTAAATGTAGTGGCTTTGACCATGGTGTAATGCATTTGGTCTTCAAAGACAATTTTATCTCCTATTTGCAAAGGTGCATCAAAACTATAATCTCCCATGATGTCTCCAGCTAGACAAGTGTTGCCTGCTAGACGGTAGGTATATGTTTTTTCCCCAGCTTTTCCTGCATTAACTACTTCTACATGGTATGGCATGATGATGCTGTCTGGCATATGAGCTTCAGCTGAAGAGTCTAAAATGGCTATGTCTATACCATTATGAACGATATCGAGTACTGTCGTTACTAGGCTTCCAGCTTCCCACCCTATGGCTTCTCCTGGTTCAAGGTAGACTTGTACATCATATTTATTTTTGAAATCTTGTATGACTTGTATGAGTTTTTCTATATCATATCCTTTACGGCTAATGTGCTGACCTCCGCCAAAATTTACCCACTTCATTTTTGGGATGTATGTTTTAAATTTCTCTTCAAAGTGATAAAGTACATTTTCCAAAGCATCAACACCCTGCTCACACAGGGCATGAAAATGTAAGCCATCACACTTACCCAGTAAGTCTTTATCGAAATTTTCTAAGGTAGTACCAAGTCGTGAGTAGAGTCCACAAGGATTATATATCTCTTTGGGTGATTCTGAATACTCTGGATTTACACGTAATCCTAGAGACAGTTTCGGGTTAATTTGTTTTGCTTGCTGTGCAAACCTTTTAAATTGAGCAGGAGAGTTAAATACTAAATGATGCGAAATAGAAGCTATTTGGGCTAACTCCTCTTCTTTAAAAGCAGGAGAGTATGTATGTACTTCTTTAGCAAATACTTCACTTGCTAACTGTGCTTCATGCAAGCCTGAAGCACAGCAACCATCGAGGTAAGGTTTCAGCAGGGGAAAGCTTTTCCATAAAGCATACCCTTTAAGGGCTAAAAGGATTTTAGCCCCAGATTTTGTTTTTATAGTCTCCATGATATGAAGGTTATGAAGTAACTTTTTTTCATCAAGCAACCAACAAGGAGAGGGCAATGTCATATACTGTTTATTTTTCATATAAAATTATAGCGATGATATCTAAAATATTTTGATATAATT
>CAYXTZ010000039.1:0-11763 GCA_964468535.1 uncultured Sulfurovum sp. | reverse complement strand
TTCGCACTTCTGGTTCTATGACTATTTCATTAATAGGTTTTCCATCTTCTATGGATTTTAAAGTATTATACAAATCTTCCAAAGTAGTTTCATTCATCGTTGGACACTCTGGTTTAGTTGAAGAAAGTACATAGGTATTACCTTTTCGCATACGATTTACTAAGTTATACTCTGTTCCTATTGCCACTTTTTGCTCAGGGTCTAACTCGCTCACATACTTTATGAGTTGTGAAGTAGAACCTGAAAAATCTGCTGCCTTTACAACTGCTGGGTCACACTCAGGGTGTACTGCTATTTTAATATCTGGAAATTTGTCACGGTAAAACTCTATGTCATCTACGGTGAAGAGTTGATGCACTGAACAAAAACCGTTAAAACAGATGATGTCTGCCTCTTTAGGGTCACATTCTTTTCCATCTACCTCTACACCGATGACACAGGATTTTAATCCCATCTGTATGGCAAAATTTTGCCCTAAACATCTGTCTGGTACAAACAGTATCTTTTTACCCGTCTCCAAACCTTTTTCTATGATTTTAAAGGCATTAGAAGAAGTACATACATAACCACCCATCTCTCCTACTTTAGCTTTAACAGAAGCATCAGAGTTGATGTAGGTAATTGGCAGTATGTCTTCTCGTTCTATACCTCTATCTACCATGTATTTTACAGACTCTTCAAAGTAAGACCCATCCATCATACGTGCCATGGCACAGCATGCTATTTTGGGCATAAGTACACGCTTCATGGGGTCCAATATTTTCACAGACTGCCCCATAAACCCTACGCCACAAAACACTACCCACTTATTGTCATTGGCTTGACATCTGCGTGCAAGCTCCAAACTGTCACCCACAATGTCTGCCACCTCAAAAACTTCATCACGCTGGTAATAGTGAGCAACCACTGTAACATCTAGCTCTTTTTTCATTCTATTTATTTCAGCTCTATAATCTATATCCATTACTATCCTTCACTAATTGTGGCTATTTTAGCAAAATTCGGCTAAAATTGCTATATCAAAAATAAACGACTAGTCGTTGGGCTCTCTGCCGAAGAGAACACAGCGTTAGCGTAGGGAAGATGTGCTTTGCCCATTTTCCGTCCCATAAGGATAAAATCATGGACTTACTTACAAATCAAAATTTTTTACTCTATCTTTCAGTATATTTAATCGCAGGGATTCCTTTTGGTTATCTACTCGCAAAACAATTTGCTGGTGTTAACATCAAAGAAGCAGGCTCAGGAAATATAGGAGCTACCAATGTTTTACGAGTAGTAAAAGAACAAGACCCAAAACTTGCTAAAAAATTAGGAGCTGCTACACTCTTTTTAGATGGCATAAAAGGAGTTATTGTCATACTTATGGCCAAATATCTGGGAGCTCCAGAGTCTGTGCTTTGGACGATTGCAGTTCTTGCCGTAGTAGGTCACTGCTTCTCTGCCTTTTTGTTTTTTGAAGGAGGCAAAGGTGTGGCTACTGGATTTGGAGTATTACTGGTGATGATGCCTATACCTGCACTCATTGCTATAGTAGTATGGTTGGGGGCAGCTAAAGGACTTAAGATATCATCCATTTCTTCACTTATCGGACTTGTCGCTTTTATCATTGCTTCTTATATACTCTACCCTGAAGTTCCAGGGATTGGTTCACATGCTCCTATTTGGATTATTGCATTTATTATTTTTTACAAACATATACCAAACCTTGCAAGACTCTTCAAAAAAGAAGAGACCAAGGTCTAGGTTTATGACCATACATATTGAAGACTTAACCTTTGATGTTATCATTGGGCTACTTGATTTTGAAAGAGAGAATCCCCAATCTGTCATCATAAATCTTCATGCCTTGTATGACTACAATGATGAAAACTTCATAGACTATGCAGATATAGTACTTCTTATAAAAGAAAAACTTAAAGTAGAACGCTATAAGCTTTTGGAAAATGCCCTTATTGGTCTTAAAGAAGTATTACATACTGCTTACCCACAAGTCCTCTCTCTTTCTATTAAAATTACAAAACCCGACATCTTAACTGAATGCAATGTTGCTTTAAGTCAGCACTGGGAATTCTAAATACTAGATGTTTTTTTAATATTTTTATCAAAAAAACAAGTGTGCATAAGGGCATTCTCAGCATGAGATTGATAGAGTATCAACATTAAATTTAAACATTAAAATCCCGATAGTATACACACAAAATTACTTACACTTTAAATTAGGAATAACTTTATGGATCCTCTCTGGCTACTGGTAGCATTGCTACTAGGTTTTTTAGCACAACAAATGCGTTTACCTCCCTTAATTGGCTTTTTAGTCGCAGGATTTGTCTTACATGCATTTGGCATTGAAGGTGGACCTGCATTACAAAAATTTGCTGATTTGGGGGTTACTCTACTCCTTTTTACTATTGGACTTAAACTACGTTTGCGTAGTTTACTAGCTCCAGAAGTTTGGGCTACAGCTAGTGTACATATGACACTATTGGTTATTGTCATTGCTGGGCTATTGATATTGCCTACTTTAGCAGGTTTCGTGTGGCTAGGGTCTTTAGACTGGAAAGCTGCGGCGATTATTGCTTTTGCACTAAGCTTTAGCAGTACAGTATTTGCAGTAAAAATCCTTGAAGATCGTGGTGAAATGAAAACCCGTCATGGTCAAGTCACAATTGGTATACTGATTATTCAAGATCTCATTGCTGTAGTGTTTCTCACATTAGCTACCGATAAATCACCCACTTTATGGGCATTTGCACTACTAGCATTGCCTCTAATGCGTCCTTTACTAAACCATTTTATGCAACGCAGTGGGCATGGTGAAGTTTTGGTATTATTTGGTATGTTTATGGCTATTGGTGGTGGTGAACTTTTTGAACTTGTAGGCATGAAAGACGGGCTAGGTGCACTTATTTTTGGTGTACTACTAAGTGGGCAGCAAAAATCTAGTGAACTTTCCCGTAAATTGCTTAGTTTTAAAGATTTATTTCTTATTGGATTTTTTCTAAATATTGGCATTGGTGCATTGCCTGAATTATCTGATATGTTGATTGCCTTTGTCTTAGTTTTGTTCTTGCTACCTCTAAAAATGATACTATTTTTCAGACTACTCACGGGTCTGAAGCTTCGTAGTCGAACAGCCTTTTTGAGTACATTAGGGCTTGCAAACTACAGTGAGTTTGGTTTGATTGTTACAGCAGTAGGTGTCAGTGCGGGGTGGATAGACCAACAATGGCTACTTATTCTTGCCATGGCACTAGCCTTTAGTTTTGTTATTAGTTCAATCATAAATGCCCGCGCACATAGCTTATATGCCACAACTGAACATCGCCTACATCCTTTTGAGTCAAGTAATCGACTCAGCGAAGATATCGCTCCAGATATTGGTGACACAGAAATACTCGTTGTAGGTATGGGCAGGGTTGGTAGTGGTACTTTCAAATACATGAGTGATGTTTATGGTGACAAAGTTACAGGCATAGATGCAGATGCAGATAAAGTTTCATGGCACCAAAAACAAGGAAACAAAATCATTCTTGGAGATGCAGAAGATTCTGATTTTTGGCGAGACATCAATACGAGTAAACTACGTCTTGTCATGCTAGCTATGCCAGAGATTAATGATATGCATCAAGCTGTAGTATTACTCAATGATACAGACTATGCGGGTGTTATCACTGCGGTTACAAGGTATGAAGATGACCGTACTGTGCTAGAAGAAGCTGGCGTGCATGCCACATTTAACTTTTATGCAGAAGCGGGTGCAGGGTTTGCTAAAGATGTAGAAAGAACGCTGAAGAAACGTGGTATACACATAAAACAAGAGGCTTAAGACCTCTAAAACTGAGTGAATCAGTCTTTAAACTTGGAATTTTTAAAAAGTTCCACATTTGTCATTTTTATGCTATAATATTAAATCTTAAAAAGACAAAGGCGTATAATATGAGAATATTAATTATGGAAGAGGAAGCGGAACTTGCAAAAACGCTTTCTGACACCTTAATAGAAAATGCTTATCAAGCCGATATCGCTGAAAACATTGGGGATGCAAAATACTACCTTGATATACGAAATTACGACCTTGTACTCCTCTCTTGGTCTCATCATAATGATAGCCAGATTGATATGATTTCTAGCATTAAAACAGATGCCTACAAAACATCTGTCATCGTACTCTCCGATCGTATCGATAAAGAAAGTGAGATACGGGCTCTACGTTCTGGGGCAGATGATTTTATTAGAAAGCCTCTAGATATGGATATTTTGCTTGTACGAATAGAAGCCAAATTACGTTTTGGTGTTTCTAATATAATTGAGATTGAAGACTTAACCATCAACCCTGAAGAAGAAAAAATTATCTACCAAGGTGAAGAGATAGAACTTAAAGGTAAGCCCTTTGAAGTACTTACTCACTTGGCTATGCATAAAGACCAAATCGTCTCCAAAGAGCAACTTTTAGATGCTATTTGGGAAGAGCCAGAACTTGTTACACCAAATGTTATAGAAGTTGCGATTAACCAAATCCGTCAAAAAATGGATAAACCCCTTAATATTACCACCATAGAAACCGTGAGAAGACGTGGATACAGATTTTGTTTTCCAAAAGATATTTCTTAACTCAACACATACATAAACTTAGCAAAAGAGAGGTAAATAATCTCTCTTTCTCCAAAAAAGTCATACATATATTTTTTTTATCCTATTTTTAACTAAACCATAAGCTATGATGGGCTATAACTCGTATAAATAACAGAGAGTTTAAGACAACTTTCATAAGGGTTTATATGGCATTAGTAATAACTGACGAATGTATCGCATGTGATGCGTGTAGAGAAGAGTGTCCCAACGAGGCAATAGAAGAAAATGATCCAATATATCTGATAGATCCAGATATATGTACTGAGTGTGTTGGACATTTTGATGAGCCTCAATGCATCGCAGTATGTCCTGTAGACTGTATTATCTCTGACCCAGATAATGTTGAAAATGTTGAAGAACTTATGTTTAAATACAACAAACTCCAAGCAGAGCTGGAGTAGTTTAATATGATTAAACGAACTGCTATCATTGATATCGGTTCAAACTCAGCCAGACTTGTTATTTTTGAAAAAACATCTCGTTATGGTTTTCATCTTATTTGTGAACAAAAATCAAAAGTCCGCATAGGTGAAGGTGCTTACGATAAAGAGGGTTACCTTCAGCCCATAGGCATAAAACGTGCTTTTTTAGCACTCAAATCTTTCCTGCATACCATTGACAAATTTCAAGCACATAAGACACTGTGTGTTGCTACCTCAGCCCTACGTGATGCTCCCAATGGAAATGTCTTTACTTCATGGATAAAAAAAGAGTTGGGTCTCTACATTAAAATTATAGATGGTGAACAAGAAGCTATTTATGGTGCTATAGCTGCAAACAATCTCCTACCCATAAAAAATGGAATCACTGTAGACATAGGAGGTGGCTCCTCAGACCTAGCACTTATAAAAAATGGAAAGATACTTGATAGCCATTCTCTAAACCTTGGAACAGTCCGTATCAAAGAACTTTTTTATGATAAAACACTCTCA
Organism: uncultured Sulfurovum sp.; assembly: GCA_964468535.1. Taxonomy (GTDB): domain Bacteria; phylum Campylobacterota; class Campylobacteria; order Campylobacterales; family Sulfurovaceae; genus Sulfurovum. Next base: position 6,196 of record CAYXTZ010000039.1, on the reverse strand, counting down.
CCCCTACAAATACATGAAGAAGCAAGAGCCTATATAGCCACAGAGCTTAGTAAACTACCTGAACACTTTAAATCCTCTACCGTCATAGGCATAGGGGGGACAGCTAGAACACTTTCTAAAGGTATTATGAAGCGTTCTAAGTACCCTTTAGACAAGCTTCATGCATTTACCTACAACATAGATGAACAGCATGACTACTTTCAGGATATCCCTCGTTCTAGTCTAAAAAACCTTAAGAAGTTTGAACTAAAGAAGAACCGTTACGATACCATTCGTGAAGGCACTCTTATTTTTTCTGAGATACTTAACTTTATAGAGGCAAAAGAAGTTATTTCTTCTGCTGTAGGAGTTAGAGAAGGTGTCTACTTGGAGCAGCTCTTAAAAAATGAAAAACTTATCTTTCCACCTGATACTAATCCCAGTATACTCTCTATTTTGGATAGGTTTAAGCCCCTCATTAGCATAGAGAAAAAGAGAAAAATGAAACTTAAGATTGCGACATCTCTCTATCAGGTATTTCAAGTTGAAATGAAAGATAACCTGTCTTACAAAAAAGAACTTCTTTTTGCACTTAAACTCTCTGCTATTGGACAAACTCTAACTATTTATGATGCACATCAACATGCATTTTACATTGCCATGCAAGAATTAAACTATAGTCTTACACATCAAGAAATTATACTTATATCGTTACTACTTCGATTACACGGGAAAGAACTACTTGATAAAGAAGTATTTAAGCGCTACAAAACTCTTTTACCACAAAAAAAAGTTGTAAAATACTTAAGTTTTATCTATACACTTACTGTATTTTTACATGAAGCATCAAATGAGGCAAGTATTACATTTACTTTTGAAAATAAAGTACTAATCATTCATTCAAATAAGCCTTTATATTTAGCAAAAGAAAAAATAAACTCTCTGGAAAAACCTATACCATTTACTATTCTTATAGAAGATGAAAGTCATATACCCCATGACAAAATATTGGGGATTTAGAGAAGTTAGATACCAAGTGACATCCCCCTAAAATCTTGTTCCCATGGAAAATTCAAAGGTAGATGTTCTGTCTCCTTCTTTTTCATCAATTGGGTACGCAAAGACTAGGTTTATTGGTCCAAATGCAGACTGCCATTCAAGGACAACACCTGTTGAAGACCTAGCAACACTATCTATTGCTATATTTCTTTCTCCCTCGAGACTAACAACACCATAGTCATAGAAAAATGCCAAACGCATTTTAGCCGCTTCAGAAAGGGGGATACTAGCTTCCACACTACCCGATATACGTTCTGTACCACCTACACGCTCTCCTGTTATCAACTGGGGTGACAGTGAATATGGGTCAAATCCTCTAACTGAACCGATACCACCCATAAAGAGTTTTTCAGCTGTAGGAAGCTTTTCTCCATCTTCACGTGAAATATAAGTAAATCTACCTTTTACACGTAAAATTAAATCGTAATCAATCAAGTCTTCCATTCCATAATACAAGCCAATTTTACCTGAGGTCTTAAGAAAGTTTCCATACCCACCAGGAAATACCGTTAAATTCACATCATCACCATCTAGTTGTGCAAATTCAAAATTCACCGCAGCTTTCATACCTTCACGAGGGGTATAAAAGTCATCTGTATTGTCATAACTTATATTTGCAAATCCTGAAGCCTTTTTATATTGGTCGTTATAGAGGAAATCTTGAAAGATAGTTTCAGCATTTTCATTTTCATTAACATTAACAGTAGATTGGTTATCTACATACCCAAGACCCAATGATGCATGAAAATATCTATAAAACTCTCTACCAATCGAAAGAGACCCACCTAGTTGGTCTTGCGTATAATCAATATACTCATAATCACGCTTGTAAAAACTTAAAGACATGCTATACATACTGTCCCATATTTTAGGATTCACAAAAGAAAGATTATAATTCGTAGCAATACTAGAAATTTCAAAACCTAATGTTGTATTTATCCCTGAACCAAAAAGATTTTTATCTGAAACAGAAGCATTTACCATAAGTCCTTCATAAGAACCATATCCACCACCTGCTGATATAGTTCCTGTAGAAGCCTCCTTTACGTTGACGAGTAAATTAATTTCATCTGCTGAAATTCTTTGACTTTGTATATCTACTTTTTCAAAAAATCCAGTTCTACCTAATGCCGCCCTAGAATCTTTTAAATCTCTTGCATTAAATTTATCACCAGGTGCTAGGTAAATATAACGTCTAATCACTCTGTCTTTTGTTGCATTATTTCCAGAGATAATGACATCTTTAATGGTCACAGGTTCACCTGGCTGTATCACATAATTTAAGCTGATGACTTTCCCCTCTACGTTTTTATTCATTTGGGGAGAAACTTTTACATAGGCAAATCCGAAGTTCCCTACTTTCTCTTCTAGGTTTTGTATATCTTTACGCATACGCTTGATGTTAAAAACCTTACCTTCTTTTAAAAGTAACGCATCTCTTAAGTCATCTGTTTTCAAACCTTCTATCTTATGAGTAATCGTAATACTCCCTACGCGGTATTGTGCCCCTTCAACTACCTTATAGTCTACCTCTGCGTTGTATGAACCAAAGTCTACACGCATAAGAGGTTTAGATACTTTTGCGTCTAAATACCCATGGGTCATATAGGTATTTTTTACTCTGTGTGCATCATACTCTAGCTGGTCTACTGCCGCTTCACCATTATTTCTCCATGGCATCCATCCTAAGGCATCTTCTTCTTTGTTTGCAAGTTCGGTTTGTAGATCACTTTTGTCAAGTTCTTTTGCACCTACAAAGTTCATTTTTTTAATGGTGATTTTCTCACCCTTATTTACATCAAAAACAATAGCTATACTACTCTCGCCAACAGGCTTTGTAGAAACATCTACTATGCTATCGTAATACTTTTGTGCTTCTAATTTTGATATGAGTGTTCTTTTTGCCTTCTTTATACGCCTCTCATCATATAAGTCACCTTTTTTAACACCTATGCCTGCTAAAAGTTGCTTTCCGTCATCACCAGAGCCGTATCCTTTTATTTCAACATTAGCAATCGCTAATTTTTCTTTAAAATGATAAATGAGCGTTCCCCCTTTTTGGTCAACCCATACATCTTGAAAATACCCTTGTGTAAATAAATTCTTAATCGATTCGTTAACATTCAGGGCTGTAATTTCATCACCCACACGAATGCCTGCTATTTCTTTTGCTGTAGAGTCTGATAGGTGTGCTAAACCTTCAAACTTTATCTGAGTGACTTTTTGTGCCATGAGGAATGACCCCATAAGCATACAAATAAGTGCTATCTTTTTTATCATCATCAAGCCTTCATATAATTTGATATTATTTTATCTTTATTTCAATAAGAATATCATAATAAACAGATAAATGATGTTATACTCTTTGCAAATTATGAGGTAGGTACGCTATGACTCCAATCAAAGTAGGTATTGTTGGCTTGGGTCTTATGGGTGGTTCATTAAGCATCGCACTTAAACGCACATCTAAAACATATTATTTTATTGGATTAGACCACAATGCCTTACATTGTTCTCAAGCACTAGATTTTGCTTTAGTTGATGAGATTACTAATTCTTTAGATACTTTAAAACAATGTGACATCATATTTCTCTGTATCCCTGTAGATGGCATCATCTCCGTAGTAAAAAAATTAGACAATCTCCATAAAAACTGTACCGTCATTGATTTAGGTAGCACAAAGGAAAAAATATCACTCTGCATCCCTAAAGAAATACGTCATAACTTTGTCACAGCACACCCCATGACAGGGACAGAAAAATTTGGACCAGAAGCTGCAATTGAAAACTTATATACAGATAAAGTTGTAGTACTTTGTGACATAGAAAAAAGTGCCTCTTACCAAGAAAAAGTAGCCAAAGAGCTTTTTGAAGATATTGGTATGCATATCGTTTGCATGGGAGCAAAAGAACATGACAGGCATGCCGCATTTATTTCACATATGCCTCATGCCCTATCTTACGCTTTAGCCAATGCTGTTATGAAACAAGAAGCCCATGAAAGCATAGTTGCCCTTGCAGGTGGAGGCTTTAAAGACATGAGCCGCATCGCTAAGTCAAATCCTGCCATGTGGGAAGATATCTTTAGACAAAATAAATCTAATGTACTTGAAGCTATACATACTTTTCAGGCAGAGCTTAAAAAATGTGAAAAAATGGTTGAGAACGAAGAGTGGGATACTCTCAATACTTGGATGGAAGAAGCAAATACATTACATGATATTTTGTAAACTTACAAGTGATATCTAAACGTCACAATAAGCGTAACATTTTTATCTATACTTTTCATAATATTCTCTTTTAGCTGTATTTTTTCTACTTTGTTCAACACACCAGTACTGATTACCTCACAACGTATTTCATTTGTCTTCCCGCGATGAAGTAGTTCTATTTGTGTGAGTTTCACATCATGCCTACCTACATTAAATACTAGTCCAGAAAGTACTTTTTGTACACGTATATCTTCTTTCATTTTAGAAAATGAACTATAAAGAGGTATGCTTACCACTGCTACTATTGTAAACCATATGACTATGCCTTTTTTAGCTAAATGCAAAGGGGAATACCCAAGTATGGCAAAAGTAAAGGCTGCGGCCAAAACAATGCCCACCAAGTTAGTAATAAACAGCAAAAAAGCTGAAGAAAACATATGCCAATCCATCCATCCAAGCCCAATACCTGCTACTGCCAAAGGAGGGACTAAGGCAACAGCTATCGCTACACCTGCCAAACTCCCTAGTATCTTTTCATTACTCTTTGCATAGGCCGCTGCAATACCAGAAGCGATAGCTACAAAAAGGTCCAAAATAGTAGGACTTAGCCTTCCTGCCATCTCAGAGGTAAGTCTTTCTATGGGTATAAATAGTGCTATCAATCCTGCGGTTAGAAGTACTGCCAACACCCCTATGGCTATGGTCTTAGCTCCATTTAACTCTAGCGCACTGTCTTGTCTCAATACTCCCATACTCAGGCTCACTATAGGTTGCATAAGTGGCGCTAGCAACATTGCTCCTATGACCACTGAAGAAGAATTTATAAAAAGTCCAAAAGTAGCTATCATCGTTGCTAGAACAAGTAAGACCATAAAATTTTGACTTAACTTACTTTCTTCTCTTAAGTTTGTAAAAAGTGATGCATACTGCTCCTTGCTTGCATGAGAGAAAAAAGGTATGGCTTTACTAAGATAGTTTGCACTCTCATCATCGGAGGGAAGATGGTCAATTTTGATGCTATCTTTGCCATTATTTTCTTGACTCTGTTTTTCCCAAAATTTTTCACCAACACTAAGGGCAAGCACTCTTTCTTCTGTCTTCAAAACTACAGGAGTCTCGTGCCTTATTTCAGTATCTATAAGTACTTCCAAAGGACGATTTGATTCTACCTTAAAAACTTTGCTACTCATATACCCTGTAGAAGCTGGTAACTTATCTGGTCTCCAAAAAGAAAGATAAGCATGGGATAAATACCCTATATATTGTACAATAGAAATGGGAGATAAGATAATCAAAGAGAGTTTTCCATCTGCAGCATTTATCTCTTTAGCGATGAGTTTTGCAGCAAAAGTATCATTATTGTACGCTAAACCAACTAATCCAACAGCAGAAAAATTTATCTCGTTTTCATTAGCATCTATGATTTTTATTTTACAATGATGCAAATGTTTCACTTTTGCCAAGGTATAAAAAAATAGTCTCGTACGCTTAAAAAAATGTTCTTTTTTTAAGGTACTGCTAAATTGGTCTAGTGGAGGAGCATCCCCTATAACAACTTCTTGCAAGACTATTTCATCATTTGCATACAGCACATCTATTTTATTTTCAGTTTGCTGTAGTGCCTGCTCAACACTCTCCTTTAAAGAAGCTGAGAGTGCGAAAGTTTTCATCAGTTCTTTCTGAGAAGGCTGAGGTACGATACCGATACTTTTGTCATAACGTAAAGCAAAAGCCAAAATTTCTTTAATTTCTTGGAGATTACCTGTGACAATAATATGTGAAAAATTATGAAGTTCTATACTGTACATTTGAGAGAGTAAACAATATGAAACCCTCTTGTCTTCAAGTTGCACTTTAATCTTTTTAAGATAAGTATCTTCTACTGTACCATGAAAATAAACAACATTCGTAATTGCCATACGAAAACTCCCCCATATAAAGAACAA
>CAYXTZ010000038.1:0-11782 GCA_964468535.1 uncultured Sulfurovum sp. | reverse complement strand
AAATGCGTTGCAAAGGGTCTATGTGTATTTTATCTTCTATAAGTATGGAACGTTGCTCAAACTCATCCATACGCATGAGTGTAGGCAAAAAACCATCTTGTGATTTATGCTTTTGACTTATGCTTCGTAAGGCTCTTGATGTGGGGTAGATGTGCAGATTGTTCATGCATATGATTATAACATAATCATATTATGCTGTGCTAGTACACAGCATCATATTATAATTTTAAATACGCAGGAAGTTGCGAGTATCCTATGGTGTCTTCATTTATAATTGCTCTAAATTGTAACGTATACCGTCCTTCTTTCTGAATGTCTACACTTGCACTATAGAGACCATCTTTTGCAACTACACTTTCTATCATTACATCATCTCTACGTGAATGTGGTCTCGTGAGTAAGAAACTAACATTTGCATCGCTCACAAATTTGCCTTCTTTAGTACTCACTCTATAGGAAAAATGATTTTTACCTTGCGTAAGTTTCACAGGGTTTGGCTGTGGACGTTTTGAATGAATATTATCTGTCATGACCATCGTTTCAATATTTTGAATCTCAATCACATACTCTTTGTCAAACGCCATTTTACTTTTCAAAATATCATTGATATGTATGTCAGCTTGTTGATACTTAAGCATATATTCATTGTTCTCTTGCACAGGAAGTGAATTTGCAGATTTGATAGTCCAATACCCTAATGTAATACCTATAAATAAAAAACCAAGTATCATATGTGGCCAATAGGTTTTTTTATTATTCTTTGCCATTTTTTCTCCTCATCCAGAAAGGTCGCAATACAAATATCCAAAATAATACCGCTGTACCACTATACACAAGCACTCTTAAGATCATAACCGTCGTACCCGTTTCATCTCGGATAGTTTCAGTTAATATCACATCTTTAGATGACGCTATATTGTCTGACAGTACAGAGTATGCCTGCAATACCCCTATGTTAAATTTATCTTCCTCTGTATTAGAATCTTTAATCGCTATGATATCAATACCTGCGTCTCGTACATCATCATAATCATAAAGAGTTCTAATCACATCAGAAGAGGGGATAATGCCGACTCTACCACGTGCTTCAGTCTTTTGTGTAATCGTTGCATAAGGTGCAAAAATGTACAAAACATAAGGTTTAGTCATATTGGCTTCATACTTTTCGCTATACTCTACCAGATTAAATCTTTCGGGAAAATGTTCATTACTTGCTATCACGTAAGCATTGACACCTGTTTTTGCTTGAAGTTCTTTTCCTATAACATCTATGAACTGTACTGCTTCAATCTTTAAAAGATCATTTTTAAGAACTTGCGTAGCATTAAGTAGAAGTGGAAACACAGACAAAACAAGCATAAAAAATATACTTACTTTGAAATTTGTTTTATCCATATTTAACCAACGTTCAAAAGATACTCTGGTGTGAAAGCTAAATATATTGCAGCGATAGCTGCAAATGCCATGCACGCGAAAAGTACTTTATCCATATATTTAATCATTTTTGACCCTTTGGTTCTGGAAATGAGAAATTTTTATTGTCTACCGATATCATCTTGAGATTATTTATATCTCTTATAGGTGCGGGGTCATAAGGATGTTTTACAGCATTCTGCTGCGAAAGCACTGCTTGAGACATTAGCACTGCCCAAACAAAAATAAGCACAACTACCGCAATTAGAATCCCAGCAACTCCGTGAAGCCCAAAGACTGACCTTTTTGTATTTTCTGCCATAACTACTCCTTATTTGCCAAAGACTGAATATAAACAGTCAATGCTTTTTCTTGTACTGGCGTAATAAGCGTACTAAATGCAGGCATTTTACCTAACACACCCTTTTTACCATTTTTCAACACATGCCTCATGAGTACTTCATCAAAGACAATAAGATTTGGGGACATACCATTCATCCCTTTACCATCTTCACCATGACATGATGTACATGAAGCAAAAGATGCAGGTCGTTCACCTTTCATACCAGCTGCTACATACACGGCTATTGCTTCCGCGTCAGCCCCAGATGCCATGCCTCCAGGCATTGCCCCCATAGGGTACTTAAGTTGATCTTGACCATTAATGATGACGTCTAATACTTGTTCTTTTGTGAAATTACTTACCATTGTGAAGTCCTGTGCTAGCCCTGAGAGTCCATCTCCTTCTACACCATGACACTGTGAACATTGTACCAAGAAGATAGACTCACCCATTTCTTTAAGCATCTCTGGATCTGCATTTTTATGTTTTTCTTCAAACTTGGCATTATAAGCAAGTACCTCTTTATTGTATTCACCTATCTGACTATAGGCATTAATAGGATACCCGAAGAAACCATACCACATTGACCATATAAACACTGCTAAAAAGCTATAGGCCCATCCTGATGGAAGTTCATTCTTGTACTCACCAATGCCATCCCAATTATCATCTGTAAGCTCACCACTAGCTATGTCGGTTTTTATTTGATGTACATACTTTGTTGTCACAGCTGCTGTGATTACTGCTATTGCTAAAGCGCCTGCCATTGTCATGGCATTAATGAAGTCCCCCATGATATCAATATCTAAACTCATCACTACATATATTGTAGCTATCATTAATAGTGCTGAAAAGGTCAATGCTTTTATCATTAATACATTCATTTTTTTTCCTCCTCCCTATAATCTCTCTTGGATGCAGGTTTATCTTCTACAGGTGTACTGTCTATCTCATCATCGAGTGCAATACGCCCATACTTTTCAAAATCCCGCTCACCTTTTTTTTCTGATCTGTATAAGTGTACTATATACGCATACAGCATTATGACTAAAAAAATGGTCATAAAAAAACTCGCATACCCTTGTAAGTTTCTAAGATCCATATCCATTTTCATCTCCTACTTTAAACTATTCATGTACGCAATAAGTGCAACTACTTCAGGGATTTCACCTCTATCAATTGCTTCTTTTATACGTGGGTCTCTCATGTCAGCTGCTATAATTTTGGCATCTGCAAGTATCTTTGGATAATGTGCTTCGTATGCTTCACGACCACGTTTTATCTCAGGACCGTATGGTGTATGAAATACATTTTTAACAGTAACTGCCTCAGCAAATGCTGTTTCGATATAAGCAATATTTACAAACTGATGGTCGTACGCAGGCATAATAGAACCAGGCACAATCGCAGGTGGATTTAGCATATGTGCCTCATGCCAATCTGTAGTACGATAATTACCTACACGATGTAAATCAGGACCCGTTCTTTTTGAACTCCAAAGAAAAGGTCTGTCATATGCATACTCACCAGAGAGCGAGTAGTCACCATAACGATCTGTCTCAGATTTAAATGGACGAATCATTTGTGAATGACATGACATACAGTTATCTTTCATGTAAACATTTTTACCTGCAAGCTCTAAAACAGTCCGTGGCTTCATATTAATCAGGGGTTGCCCTGATTGTTTAAAGTTTGGCACTATCTCTATAAGCCCTGCAAAAGAGATAACTACTGAAATCGCTAAAGCGAAAAAGAATGGATTTTTTTCTAACCAATGAAAAAACATAATATCTACCTCCCTTATGCCATAGGCGTTTTAAACTGTGGCTCTTCAGATAGTTCTCTACCTGACGTCATAGTTTTATAAATATTGAAAATAAACATAATAAACCCTGTGAAATACATCACGCCCGCAAGTGCTCTAATCGCATAGTAAGGATGAAGTATTGTTACTGTATCTATAAATGAATACATCAAGTTACCATACTCATCTACTGCTCTCCACATCATCCCCTGTGTGATACCCGCAATCCACATAGAAGTAAAGTACAATACAACTGCTACAGTTTGTAGCCAGAACTGCCACTCCATGAGTTTTTGAGAGTAGACCTCTCTTTTAAACATACGTGGTGCCATGTGGTAGATGGATGCCATTATCATAAATGTAACCCAACCTAATGTACCATCATGTACGTGGCCAGGAATCCAGTCTGTAAAGTGAGCAATGGCATTGACCGATCTAATTGCTTGAATGGGACCTTCTATGGTTGCCAACATGTAAAATGTAGATGCTAATACCATAAATTTAATGAGTGGATTGTTTGTTAACTGATTCCACTCGCCTTTCATAGTAAGGAGCATGTTGATTGCTGACCCCCATGATGGCAAGATAAGTACTATGGAAAATGCAGAACCCATAGTCTGCATCCAGTCTGGAACAGTCGACCACAATAGGTGATGTGAACCAGCCCAAAGGTATACGAACATTAGTCCCCAAAAAGAAAGAAGTGATAATTTATACGAGTAAATTGCTTGACCCGATTCTTTAGGTAGGAAGTAGTAAATCATACCAACAATTGGCACAGTAAATCCAAATGCAACTGCATTATGTCCATACCACCACTGTACAAGTGCATCATTCGTTCCAGCATACATAGATACAGCATGCAAAGGACTACCTAATCCACCTGAGGCAAAATATGTTGGAATAGCCATATTATTGAAAAGGTACAACATGGCAACCCCCAAGAAACATGCCAGGTAGTACCAAACTGAAATATAAAGAGCTTTTTCTCTTCTAATCCCAATAAGCCCCATCATATTTATACCCCACATTACCCAAACAATAACGACAACAATATCAAATGGCCATTCATATTGAGCATATTCTTTTGATGATGACACCCCAAAAAGTAAAGAAACTGTTGCTGCTATTACCCCAACGAAATAAAGCCAAAATTGAATATTTCCCATTACCATCAAAAATCTAGACTCTGCCATAGATACTTTAAGTACCCTCTGTCCCAAATAAAACCATGTGGCAAATATACCAGATACCGTAAAACCAAACACTACCGTATTTGTATGTATGGGTCTTAATCTTGAAAATGTTCCATATTCACCTAGCAAATAGTTTAGTTGAGGAAATGCCATTTGTGCGGCAATAAGTGTACCGACTAACATCCCTACAAATCCAAACAAAAGCGTTAAAAAAGTAAACTTTTTTGCTAATGAATAGTCATATTCCAATGCTGCATTTGATTGCATACATACTCCCTTGTATTAGTTCTATGTCGTAAGATTACAACATTCAGTAGTAAGTATAAGATTATTTGAAGAGCAAAAGCTTAATCTATATCAAGAAAAGGTTTATCTGCAATATATTGTTAAAAAATAGAAGGAGTGACGTAAAATACATATAGTTATGTCATTCAATATTAAATATAAATTCATAAGTATTATTTATCTAAATAGGAGTATTTTAGTCTTATTTATTGATTAAATCCCTGTTCATGGCTTCAAAAAGTTCTTTATTTTCTGTTTGCATTTGCTTAAACTTTTCCTTAAATTTATCTACTAATTCATTTTCACTCAACTCTAGCTTTGAAGCTTCAGTATAAAAATTTAAAAATCCTGCATACACAGTCGCACCTGACGAAAGTACCTGCTTCAAATCAACGCTAGGGAATAGTCTGCTCCAAGAAGGTGTGATTTGTCTTATGACCTTATTGTTATTTATAAATGTTAAGGCGACAATCATAATCATCACCATCGATAGAAAGATAATATAAAATATTACAGCTTGTGCAATACCAAGCATAGCAAAGATAAAAGGATTAAATATACCTATAAAAAGGAGTACAGGTAAAGAAACAAAAAAAAGCATCACCCAAATCCTCCCTATGCCACCTATAGGTGACTGGTCAAATATGATTCTTTTTTTTGCTTTTTTTTTGTTCACTAAATAAAGTGAATCTAGCATCATTTTCAGTGTAAACGTTTCTTCTTCCAAGAAAAATCCTTTGTTGGGTTAGTTTTATGAATACAAATATGTGAGGGTAAACCAAGGCTGAAACCTTGGTTCGACATTAATATATCTGGTGCTTGATATATTCATCAGCACTAAGAATAATAATAATAGCTAAAAAAGCTGCATTAATCTTCCAAAATACTTGTCTCGCATTTTTAAGTTCAAATCTCTCACGTAATAGTTCCAAAGAGGATATAAATGCCCAAATACCAACCAATGTAGCAAGTATCATAGTGGCTATGTATGTTTCAAATATAGACACCAAGAAGATACCTGCTTGTATGGTAAAGATAAGCCATACAAATGTCAACCTTTGTAGACTTGCCTGCCCAAAAAGACGCATCGCTGTAGGGTATCCACCATCTTTATAGTCCCCGTGAAAAAGCATAACAAGTAACCAAAAATGTGGTACTTGCCATATGAAGAAATACAGTGCCAAAGCAATAAACTCTAGCTCCATAAGACTATTGCCTGCCACAAGCCAACCAATAGCAGGGGGAATAACACCTAAAATAGCCCCTGGCACTACTGCCAATGCTGACTTCTTTTTTAAGGGTGTATACATCATGTTGTACCAAATAAAAGCAAACATAAATATATTTACACCCGTAAGTCCAATAAGGCTGTAAATAAGTAGTACAGAGAGCAAGATTAAAACTGCGGAGATTATGTATCCAGTACGAGGAGTCATGCGTCCCGCTGCTATAGGTCGATTTTTTGTTCTTTCCATCTTAGAGTCTTCTTTATACTCTTGTACTTGATTGAGTGTTGAGACGCCCATAGCTACAAGTAGTACAGAAAAGGTTGCAAGTAACATGTCTAATCCCACATCTCCCTTTGCCATAATGTAGGCAAAGAGTGCAGACAATGATACTGCAAAAGAGAGGACAAATTTAGTAACAATAAAAAAGTCTTTAATCATTCAAAGACTCTTATTTTGCATCTTGCATATACTTAACAAGTTCTGCTATATCTGCATCTGGAAGTGCATATGGTGGCATAACACCTGGATAGAAACCTTCAGGTACATCTTTATCAGGATTTACAAGAGCATCTTTTAGGTATGCAGCATCATATTTTGCTCCAATACCTTTGAGTGTTGGTCCAACAAGAATAGTATCTGAGTCTATCGAGTGACATCCTGCACAACCATTGTCTTCATAAAGTGACTGTCCTTTTGACACTTGAGGTGCAGATGCATCTTCAAATGGTGATTTTTCAGTACTTTCAAACCACTTATCATAATCTTCTCTTTCCATCACAACAATCTTAGAATACATGTAAGAGTGTGCCGTACCACAGTATTCTGCACATTCCACTACATATTCTCCAACGACATCTGACTCAAACCATTGCTTTGTCATACGTCCAGGCACTACATCTTCTTTCATACGAAATGCTGGTACATAGTATGCATGAAGAACATCGTTTAATGGTGCCGTCATTTCCAAGATAATTTTTTGTCCTACTGGGACATAAAGACCTCTTTTAACATCACCAATTTTTTTATCAAAAACAGAGGTAATTTTATGTACATGTCCTGACTTATTTGCTGGGTACTCATACTTCCATTTCCATTTAGAAGCTTCTACTTGTATGACGATACTTTCACTCTCTGCTGGCATCGTTCTAAGCGTTTGCATAGTAGTATATCCATAGTAAAAAAGAACCATTAGCATTGCTGTTGGTATCAGTGTCCATGCTATTTCTAGCCCTGTGTTATGCGTGATATTTTCAATATCTTCATCTTTTACATTACTTTCTCTGTATTTCCAAGCAAAATAAAACATTGGAACAATGACTGAGAGTCCCAGTACGATTGAAATCCAAAAGTTTATCCAAAATGCCTGATCAATATCAGCGGCAAATGTTGATGCCATTGCGTTAAATCCTGGTAGGGTGCTGTTTACATCCATACTTCTACTCCTTAGTGATGAGCAGGAGTTGCATTTTCAACACCTGCACTTTCTGGACCTGTGATATGACTCTCAGCTCCAAATTGGAAATTAGCAACATCGATGCCAATAACAATAATCATAAATGTTGCAACGATAATCAAAGAAAATATTCCCATCAATCCGATGAGACTATCACCTTTAAGGTGCATATAATACATTATAATAAGCCATGCTTTTACTACAGCGATAGCCATCTGAGCCATAAATGTAGATTCTATCATAAATAAATGTGGTTGCACAAATGTTACTGCTGTCAATAATAACAATCCAACAAGTACTTTATAATACCCACTTCTTTCTTTTTTATAATCTATAATTTTAGTGTCCATCGCTAACTCCTCCTGCCCCAATCATGTAAAAATAAGGAAATACAAATACCCAAATAAGGTGTACGATATCCCAATATAGTGCTATATTCCAGTGTAATATATGATGTTCTGGGCTTACTTTTCCTGCATTGATACGCTTCAACAACCAAATCATAAGACCAATACCAATAATAATGTGAAAACCGTGAATGCCAGTCATAGTAAAGTACATTCCAAAGAATAATTTCTTTCCAAATGCCATACTTGATTCAGGAAGCATTTCTCCATGCATAAGGAAAATCCCATGGTTATACTCAGCTCTCCACTCAAACCCTTTGATTACAAGGAAAGCAATGGCAAGTAATATGGTTGCCCAAATCATTAATTTGGCACCTTTTACATCACCAACTCTCATTTTAAGTAAAGAAAGTCCCATAGTAAGTGCTGAGACCAACAGTATCACTGTGTTTGTTCCACCAAGCCATCTGTTTAAAGTTGATGATGCCTCAATAAATGCTTCTGGATGTAGTACATTGTAGTAAGCAAGTACCATAAACATGGCACCAAACATCAATACTTCTGTAAACATAAACAGCCAAAAACCTAATTTTCCACCGTAAAAGTCATCTTGCCATCCTTGAACCTCATGTTCATTTCCTTCGCGATCTATCGCAATTTCTGGTACATATTCATGTGACATTAGTCTATCCTTCTCATCGTTTCATAATCAAACTTAACCACTGGCTCACCATGGTGATACTCGTATGGGTCAAAGTCAATATAAGGTACTTTAGAATGGTTTTCTAATGGTGGCGGTGATGATGGTAAGTGCCATTCAAGCGTTGTTGCATTCCATGGGTTTGTTCCTGATGGCTTACCAGATTTCCAACCTTTCAATAAGACTACAAACATATACGTAAGTCCCCCTATAAACAAGACTGCTCCAACAAATGAAATTTGATGATAAATCTGGAATTCAGGCAAGTAGTCAAAATAACGTCTTGGCATTCCATACCAGCCTGCAATAAACATAGGGAACCATAAAAGGTTAAACCCTACAAACTGGATATAAAATGCTGCTTTTGCATGTGCTTCACTGTACATTTTACCTGTTACTACTGGGAACCAATAGTGAAGTCCTGCAAAGAACAAGAATACAACTCCGCCAAGCATAGCATAGTGAAAGTGAGCAACGGTATAGTAAGTATCTTGTAGGTGAATATCTACACCAATCATAGCAATAGTTACACCTGTTAGACCACCAATTGTAAAGGTAATGATTGTTCCAAGTGCCCACAACATAGGAGTTGCTAGCACAATTTTCCCTTTATACATCGTTGCAATCCAGTCATAGAATTTAATCCCTGTTGGAATTGCAACAAAAAATGTCAAGAATGAGAAAACTGTTTTAGCAATGTCTGCCATACCTGAAGTATAAAGGTGGTGACCCCATACTAGGTAACCTATGCCTGCAATAGATGCGGATGAAAGTGCAATTGTTCTATATCCAAATATTTCTCTTCTGGAGAATGTTGGAATAATTTCAGACATAATACCAAATGCTGGCAAAATCATAAGATATACAGCTGGGTGAGAATAAATCCAAAATAAGTGCTGGAACAACACTGGGTCTCCCCCTTTAGCAGGGTCAAAGATACCAATACCGAAGTATTTTTCCATAATAGCCAAGATAAGTGTAATACCAACAACTGGTGTAGCAAGAAGCTGAATCCATGCCGTTGCATATATACCCCATACAAATAGAGGCATTTTAAAGAATGTCATACCTGGAGCTCTAAGTCTATGTATAGTAACAAGGAAATTAAGTCCTGTAAGGATAGAAGCCATTCCCAGTACAAATGCAGCAACCAGTGTCATAATGACATTTGTACTAGTATTTAGAGAGTATGGAGCATAAAACGTCCAACCTGTATCCGCAAAGCCAGCATCCGTGAAGAGTGATGCAAGCGCGATAATACAGCCTAAAATGTAAAGCCAAAATGTAAACCAGTTAAGTCTTGGGAAAGATACATCTTTTGCACCAATCATAAGGGGCATAACAATATTTCCAAATACAGCAGGAATGCCTGGGATAATAAAGAGAAAAATCATGATTACACCATGCAACGTAAATGCTTGGTTAAATGTATCTCCATCAATGAATTGTCCGCCTGGTGCAAAAAGTTCTAAACGCATTAAAAATGCAGTTGCTACTGCTATAAAAAATAATGTGAACATAACAGCTGCATACATAATACCAATTCTTTTATGGTCAACAGTAAGCATCCACTGCATGAATGTACTTTTTGGATGACCTATGGCCGTGTGTGTTTCGTCGAAATAAGATTTACTCATTTAATTGTCTCCTTTATTTTGTGGTTCATCATCTTCTCTTCTACTTGTACGTACAAGGTAGATAAAAAATCCTATCATTATTAGCGTCATTACAACACCTGCTATTTTTTCCCACATAAAAACATATTGCTTGGATTTAGGATCATAGGCAAAACAATAAAGTAAATTTTTTGCTATCGTTGGTCCTATTTTTCCTTCACCTGCCTCCATCAATGCCATTTTTACGTCAAAAGGAAGTTGTTCAATACCATTAAGATAACGCGTCACTTTTCCTTCTGGGGAGAGCATGATAATGACTGCTGGGTGAATATAATCTACAACACCTGCTGGAGAAATGGTTTTTTGGAAAGGAAATCCAACTTCATGGGCTATGATACCTGAAGAGTTGTTCTCGCCTATCACAAAACGCCATGCATTTTGTACAAATTGTCTTTGTATAGACTGAAGCATAGTTTTTCTCTTACCAGCTGCAAGCTCATACCCTTCATCTTCTGCAAAACTTATAGTAATTACTTTGTAGTCAATGTTTTCTGCCAAATCTAGACGAGTAAGCATTTTTGCCATGTCATTAAGTTGTGGGGTACAAATACCTGCACAGCGAAAGTAGTTTAAAGAAATTATAGTCGGCTTTCCATCCATAAGTTTCTTTAAGGTTACACTCTTGCCTTTTTCATCAATAAAGGTTAAATCCAATGGAATCATGTTCCCTAACTTTTCATTAACCCCTAGTGTACTAGCTTGTATTGATATCGTTAAAAACACAAGAATCAAAATTTTTATCATTTACACTCCCTATTTTTTTTCATATTTAAAAAATATTGGATATAGTGTAAAATATATCTACTTAAAGCGGATTGAAAAGCTTATGTAGTATAAAAAATAAAAGCAATGTATTGTCACTTTTACACCTTATTTCAATGGGAAAGTATTTTTTTTAACTAGTTATAAGTTTTAATAATTTATATAAATAAATACTTCAAGAATATGCAGAGAAATTTTAGGCTTTTCCTTTGGCACTTTGTATTGAATCTATATATAGATAGTCAACTGATACATGTTGTTCTTTTGGTAAATGTTGAGACAAGTTATAAAGCATCCCTTCAAAATCTTCAAAAAGATAATTCGCCATAGACCCAGGGATTGGGTTTATCTCATTTAAAAGTACTTCCCCGTCTACTACAAAAAAGTCACAACGCATAATACTTCCTAGAAAAAGAGAACTATATATTTCTTTAAAATTTTCTTGTATTTTTATTTTTAAATCTTCGCTAATATCAGCAGCCAACACTTGTGAATCACGAGAAAAGTCCATATACTTTTTCTCAAAATCCAAAAATTCTTCTTTTTGAGGTTCTTCAACGATGGAAAGTTCCCA
>CAYXTZ010000037.1:9789-11914 GCA_964468535.1 uncultured Sulfurovum sp. | reverse complement strand
ATAATCCTGTAGGAAAACCATCTGAATTTCGTAATGGAGGTAATGCGAAGTAAGATCTAAAGAAGAAGCCAAAGGTGTCTATGATAGTAATTGTTTTCAAAGGAAATTGCCTAGTTTTTTGTTTATTTTATCTAAATAACTTAACTTTCGCACCTAAATTATAGAAATGCTAACAAAGAGACTGTCACTGCCACATTAAGAGATTCAACCCCTCTTTGCATAGGTATAGAGATACTTACATTACAGATGCTCTCTACACCCTTACTCACACCCTCACTTTCATTACCCAGTACAAAGATAGTTTTGTCTCCATAGGCTTGTTTTTTGTAGCTTGTTGTTGCATGAGAAGAGAGTCTATACACATCTGCTCCTTCTTTTTTAAATGATTGAAGTGTCTCTTTTAAGTTTGAAGTTTTTATAATGGGCATTTTAAAGAGTGTACCTACAGATGCTTTGATGACCAAAGGGCTTATCTGTGCTGCACCCTTAGTAGGTAGTAGTATAGCATCTATATTTCCTGCTGCACAGGAACGTATAATCATCCCTAGATTTTGGGGGTTTGTTATGCCATCAAGGGCTATGATGCGGTAGCTTTTATTATTGCTCTTAAAACTCTTTTCGTCAGCAAAATGCTCTAGCACAATGTCCAGTGCTACACCTTGGTCTTGTTTAGCATTTTTTGATATGCGAGAGAGTGACTGCTTATCATGATAAGCTACTTCTATGTTTCGTCTCTTGGCTATGTCTTTCATATCTTCAAGTACTTGTGCATCTTTGTTTGATTTTGAGAGATGGAGTTTATGTATCATCACAGCTTTATCTTCTAGTGCTTCCATTACAGTATTACGTCCGTAAATAGTCAGTACTTTGTCGAAAAATGCTTTTTTTGCCAAATATTCTGGAGAGTCTGTCATAAAAGAGTTTTGCATAATTAAGCCTTGTCTTTTTCGTATTTTATCATCTTTACTTGATACAATACAATATGTTAAGACTTTTATACAAAATAACACTTCTTTTTCTACTAGGACTTTCTACAACAATTCTATACCAAAAAAATACCTATGCCTACCACACCTTAGTACATATAGACCCCATACCCCACAGCAAGGAACTCATAGCTAACAATAAGTATGTTGATGCAGATGAGTATTTAAACTACTTTATGGCATTTGAGTACATGAAAGAAAATGAAGAAGCTAAGGCATTGCAAGAAAGCATTGCTAAAAAACGAAACTCTATTTCCTACCTCTCTGGAAAAGTAGCAGAGGGTTTTCGTACAGGTACTAGCGACGAGTTGCTAGGACAAGTCTCTGCCATAGGTTCAGACTTTTTACTTATAGGTGACTTGCGTGACTTAGCCCTAGAAGGCACACACTACTACAAAGATGAAGAGGTAGATGAAATTTTAGTGGCTTTGTCTACTGTAGGTCTAGTGGCAAGTGCCTCTACATTTTTCACTTTAGGCTCTAGTGCTGTTGCAAAAAGTGGTGTGTCTGTACTCAAACTAGCTCAAAAGAGCAAAGGCATCCCCTCATGGCTAAGCAAATACTTAGAAAGAGAAGCAAAACACATACGTAAAACCAAAGACATATCTAGCATCAAACCTCTGCTTAAGACCATAGGCACATTACGCAAAGATGTAGGACTTAAAGACACACTCAAACTACTCTCTCATACCCAAGACTTTAAAGAACTAAAAGGCATGAGTAAACTAGCAAAGCGTTATGGAAATAAAACCACAACTCTGCTCAAACTCTCAAACAAAAAAATACTCACACAGGTAAAACAACTTTCAAAAGTAGATACAAAAACCATAACCCTAGCCTCTAGTTATGGATCTTCGGGTTTTGTACATCTCATCAAAGGAGGAGAAAAAAAATTTATCAAAACGACCAAGCGTTTAAAGGCATATGCCAAAGTAGGATACAAAGGAGAGATATGGAAGGTTTTCATGTGGCTTATGAAATATTTGAGTGATACCCTACTCATCGTCATTATAAGTGTGGCATCACTTCTCTTGCTTCCTCGGAAGAGACTGATAAAAACTACTTAGTGGGGCAATAGCACTGAAAATCCATAAACACATAGTTATCATAGTTTAAACTGTATGATGTTACAATATTAC
>CAYXTZ010000037.1:0-9689 GCA_964468535.1 uncultured Sulfurovum sp. | reverse complement strand
AAATCCATAAACACATAGTTATCATAGTTTAAACTGTATGATGTTACAATATTACTAACATTGCCAAACTATTTGTGAAGATAGGACGGAAAGCTACGGATCTTATATGCAATAAGCACATAAGACAGCCGAGTTACAAGTGAATTAAATACCAAATAAGCACATAAAATCATTCAGGGGACGGCATGATCCATTCGTCAAAAGAAAAAGCAATACAAAATAGGGCTTCCAAATTTTCACAACAAGAGATTGACCTTCAACAAACTCCTCTGTTTTTTCCAGTAGGTTATGAAAAAATATTTATAGCAATTTATTTTATTTTACTTCCTTATCTTATAGGACTTATGTTTCAATTTTTCTATATTGCCGAAAGAAATATGGAACTATTTCTCGATCTTTATGATAAAACCATGTTTATACTTACTTGGGCAATTGGCTATGAAATAATTGCATTTTTTCTTTTGTTATATATCATTAAAATGGCTGTTAGTTTTTCTAGAAATAATAACAAAGGTCACAAAAATTTTAATGAGAATTTTCGCAGACCCTAATTATTTACTTTTTATTTCATTGAGTTCAATTCTTTTGCTAAATATTCTCCAGTATAAGAACCTGTATCTTTATGATTTTCAGAAAGGCTCTCAGGACTGCCAGTAGCAATGATAAGCCCTCCCTTATTCCCCCCTTCAGGTCCCATATCTATAATGTAATCTGCATTCTTCACCATATCTAGGTTATGCTCTATCACTACCACTGAGTTACCGAGTTCTACTAAATGATGAAGTACCCCCGTAAGTCTATCTACATCTGCAAAATGAAGTCCTGTAGTAGGTTCATCAAGTATATATAGTGTTTTGCCTGTATCTTTTCGGCTAAGTTCTTTAGAGAGTTTTATACGCTGTGCTTCACCACCGGAAAGTGTTGTGGCATTTTGCCCTAAAGTGATGTAGTCAAGTCCAACATCTGTAAGTGTTTTAAGTTTTATAGCTATCATCGGTATGGCTTTAAAAAATTCTAATGCCTCAGCTACGGACATGGCCAAGACATCAGAGATAGCTTTTCCTTTGTAACGTACTTCACGTGTTTGAGCATTATAGCGAGTACCTTCACACACATCACACTCCACCAAAACATCTGGTAAGAAATGCATCTCTATTTTAAGCTGTCCGTCCCCTTGACAAGTCTCACAACGTCCCCCTTTAACATTAAACGAAAAACGCCCTATCTTATAACCACGTAATTCTGCTTCTTTGGTCTGAGCAAAGAGTTTACGTATCTCATCCATGATGCCCGTGTACGTTGCAGGGTTCGATCTAGGTGTTCGTCCTATGGGGCTTTGGTCTAAGTAAATTACTTTATCCACTTTGTCCAGTCCTGTGATTTCTACGCCTTCTACTTTGTTAACCTTTCTAGCACGATTAAGTAGTTCTCTAGCCACAGGTAAAAGTGTTTGCAAGATAAGCGATGATTTACCAGACCCACTAACACCTGTTACGCATACAAAGTTTTGTAGTGGTATTTTTGCATCGAGCTTTTTGATGTTATTTAGCGTAACATTTTTTATCTCTATCCACTCTTTTTGAGGATTGTCATGAGAGTAAGAGATGTCTTTTCTTCCATACATGTAGTCCGCTGTAAGTGTCTTTGCTTTAGCTAATTTCTTTGCTTCACCTGCAAATACAACTTCCCCACCATAAGCTCCAGCTCCTGGACCTATGTCTATGATGTAATCAGCTGCTAAAATAGTCTCTTTGTCATGCTCTACCACGATGACAGAATTTCCTTTGTCCCGAAGAGAATTTAGTGTACGTATGAGCTTACGAGTGTCACGCTCATGTAGCCCGATGCTTGGCTCATCAAGTACATACATCACACCCGTAAGTCCAGAACCTATCTGCGATGCGATACGTATACGTTGTGCCTCACCACCTGAGATACTTCTTGCATCACGACTTAGTGTAATATACCCTAGTCCTACATCATATAAAAAGTAGAGTCTCTCATAGAGTTCTTTTAGTATAGATTCTGCTATCATCTTTTGCTGTTCATTAAAATGAGAGAAACTCTTATCATCAGCAAAAAGTGCATATGTTTTTTCTATAGGCATATCGATAATATCTGCGATATTCATACCATCAATTTTCACAGCTAAAGAACGTGGGCGTAGCCTATGCCCCTCACACTTATCACATACTTTTTCTGTCATGTACTCAGAGAGGTCTTTTTCATCTTTAAACATATCGTGTGCAAACTTCACAACACCTGGCCACTCACGTGTAAGTTTATGACGTTTCCATGTAAAGTTTACTGTACCACCGTTTCCGTAGAGTATGGCTTTTTGTTGATGTGTTTCTAGTTCACCATAAGGTTTTTTAACATCTATATCATTTTGCTCACAAAAGGCATTAAGAAATTTTGTATAGTAACTTTTGTTAAATCCATACATGATTTTAACTGCACCTTTGTCAATGCTAAGTTCAGAAGCTATCACTTTTTTAAGGTCTATGGCGTAGCGAATACCTAGACCGTCACATGATGGACAAGCACCTTTAGGTGAATTGAAAGAGAAACTCACTGGTTCGAGAGGTTCAAATGAGAGTTTACAGTCAAAACATGCCAAATGTTCCGAGTAGTGCATATGCTGACGTTCAAAATCTATCTCTTGGAAATTTAGTACTTCAATTTCCAGTTCACCATAAGACTCTTTAAGGGCTTTCTCAACATCTTGTCCTATGCGGTCACGGCTTTCCTCTTTAACTACTACACGGTCAATGACTACTTTGATAGTATGCTTTTTAGTCTTAGAAAGTTCTATTTCGTCATCAAGCCGTACCATCACACCATCTATCATCGCACGTACATAGCCTTTATGGCGTAAGGACTCTAGCATATCTGAAAAAGTGCCTTTTTTCTCTTTTACTAAAGGTGCCATAATCACAAGCTTCGCTCCCTCAGGTATGCGTAGCACTTCTTCTATGATATCAGAAGCCGACATAGAAGAGATAGGCTTAGCACAGACATGACAATGCTGTTCTCCCACACGTGCAAAAAGTAGACGTAAATAGTCATAAATCTCAGTGATTGTTCCCACGGTAGAACGTGGATTTTTAGAAGTAGTCTTTTGGTCTATAGCTATAGCAGGGGTAAGACCTTCTATCTTGTCTACATCAGGCTTGCCTACACGACCTAAGAACTGTCTAGCATAAGATGATAGTGACTCAATGTAACGTCTTTGTCCTTCAGCATAAAGGGTGGAGAAAGCCAAAGTAGACTTACCCGAACCAGAAATACCCGTCACAACAACCAATTTATTTTTAGGGATGCTTATATCTATATTTTTTAAGTTATTTTCTCTTGCACCGTAGACATGTATCATATCTTGTTTTATTGCCATTATTTATTCCAATATTTATTTATTTTATGTAAACCAAATTTCTCTTACTAACATCAAAATGGCAAATACATAAAGTGCCATAAGTGCTATTTTATGGTTTCGAGAGCTAACTACATCTTTTAACCAGATACCAAAAATAACACCAAGCAATGATGCTAGAGCCACCAAAAGTCCATTTTCAAAATCAATTGTCCCTATGCTTAGCCTAGATATAAGTCCAGCAACGGAAGAAAATACCACGAAGAAGAGTCCTACACTTACAGCCTTTTTGATAGGGTAATGAAGTACACCCACAAGCAATGGCATCAAAATAATAGACCCTCCAATGCCAAGAGTCATGGAAAATACACCCGTAAATAAACCTATACCAAAAAGTATAGGTTTAGGTAGTGACTTCATTTTGCTATCATCTTCATGGTTTTGCGAAAAAAGAAGTCTAAGTAAGGCAAAAAAGAGAAGTCCAAAAAAGAGTCCTTGCAGCACAGTATCTGAGACATAACCAGTCACATGACCACCTATGTACCCACCTATAAACCCACCTGAACCTATAAATAACCCCTCCCCTAAGAGAAGTAACCCTTTTTTATAATTTAAATAAGAACCAAAAATAGAAGAAAAAACCATCTGCATGATAGAGATACCAATAGCAGTCTTTATATCAAAGCCTAGCACCAAGAGTACAGGTGTCAGTATTATCCCGCCACCTATGCCAAAAAAACCTGACATCGTACCTATAAATATACCTACTAATATAAGTTCTACTACCATAATTATACTCCAAAAATCAACTGGCGATTATAGCATCATTTTCTATAGGGGGAGATAATATAGGTGGGTCTTTTGCTGGAGTTAGCATGGGCTTTGATAGTGTTGCAGACTTCTTGTCTGCAACACATATTTATAATATTTTTACTATTTTACAGTAAATGTTTTTTTGTAATCACTCTAAACTTCTTCGTTGTCTTGCAAGGCAATTTTTTTATTTTTCTGTTGCTGCAAGTTATAGATTGCACCATAGTTTAAAATGCGAAGTTCATAATAAGCCTCGTATGATTTTGCGTTCTATCTTTTTTTGCTGAGTTATATTCTGATGTACGGTTCGCATTAAAAAGTTTTAACGTAATGTCTGCTCTAGGTTTATAGACTACAACCAAATCTATCTCTTTAGCATCATCCGTAGGTAAGCCAAACTTTGGACTTTTCATATCTGACTGACCATAGTCTGCATAAGAAGCCATAAGCTTAAGACCTTTCATAGGCTTATATACCAATGTCGCTTTATAGGCATCTACATTTGAACGGTATTCATTTCTAGAGAAGATAGAAGATGTATACCCTGGGTTTGCACCCCATGCATTAAGTAAACCACCATCATCTTTTGTTTCATAAGCAAATTTACCAATGACTGGTCCCCATTTAAGTACAGCTTCTGCCCCCATCATAGTACCACCATATGTATCTTCATAAAAATCATTTGTGATATTTTGATTCCATATATGTGCGGCTAGTTTTAAGCCTTTTCCTTTGCCTAGTGGAATTTTATAATCAGCTTCTACAAACAGATTATTTGCGATATCATCAATTAAGAAATCCCACACTTTAAAATTAAACTTTTTTATTTTCTTTTCGTACCCAAAAACAAACATACCGTTTGAGTCTGTTGTGCCAGGTTTTAATGTTTCATCTATCCCGTAGTAAGTACCACGTTCTAAAAAGGGTCCCTTACCTGTGTCAAATGGTTTCATATACATACCAGCTGTACCAGTAAATTCACCGATAAGTCCCCAGTCTGCAGCTGACCTGGAACCGTAAGCCATTTTAGTGATGTAAGAAAGTGAAGCATTCCCACCTAAAACTTTTGCATCAAGTCTTGCATACTCATACATATTTGGTACATGTGTGATTTGAGTCTTTGTCATAGGTGATTTAAATTGGCTTCTTGCAATTTGTGCTTTAAACCCTTCCCCTTCATATCTGATATGGGCACCCCAAGTATAGCCAGCGTCTAATTCATTTGGCCCTTTTACTTTATTCATAAACTGACCATAGGCTATGAGTTTTTCATCTGTATCTGTTAATCCAGAATCCATTACACCGTAGAACTCTGCTCCAACTTTCAAGCCAGATGTTACTTCAAGACCATAGCCTAAACCTAAACCTAAAGTACTACCTGTTACTTTATCGTATCCATTGTCTGTAGCATCAAAAATGTGATGAGCTCTTAAATACCCATGAAATTTACCATCATCTATGGTGATTGACTTTTTCTTGTATTTGTATGCTGCCTTCTTCGATACCGGAACAGTCACTTCTGCCTCAGGCTCACCCTTAACATTTCCTCCTGCTATCAGCAGTTCTGACATAACTACAGTACTTAGTGCAATTAATCTTAATTTTTTCATATTTTCCTCCATAAGTTAATTTTATATTAAATGAAAGGCTAAGTATATACTACTAATATGAATTTAGTATGAATTATTTATTATAAAAAGTAATTAAATATGATAATTATACTCGAACTAAACAAATTATAATTATTCTGAATCTATAAATTTATTTTTTACATCAAAAGTAATTAAATATTCTTTTATCATTTTTTTCAAAACATCATCCTCTAAATCTAACTTCTCTTTCATTGGGAATTTAAAAAAGAAAGGATGATGCATCACTGAATTTTTTTTATCTGGACTTTTTATGTAGTTAAATATAGCTTTTTCCATACGCCTATGGGTACTGTAAACCATTAGGTATCTTCTGTAGATTAAATCGTTTGGGATTTGCTGTGTCGCATGGCATGAAATACACTCTTTTTTAAACATTGCTTGATGGGTTACATCTGTTGCTGTAAGTTCAGTAAATATAATGATTAGCAGTAGTGTTAGTTTTCCCATCGTATCTCCATTGTTGTTCCTTCTTCAAGCTTTGAGTAAATATCTAATACATAGCCATAATATGTTACTACTTGATTGACAATGTCAAGCCCTATTCCAAAACCACCTTCACTCTGATTTGCTCTTTTAAAACGCTGTGAAATTATCTCTATATCTTTTTTAGAAATCCCTATACCTGTGTCAGAGACTATTAAACTTTTCTGTGTGAGAGAAATTGTTATGCTTCCTTTTATCTGGTTATATTTAATAGCATTTGAAATTAAATTATCTATAATACGCATGAGGTCATTTTTATCTATATCAAGATAGATACTATTTTTTATTTTCACATCTATACTTAGTTGCTTAACATCTGCCATAGCAGAAAAATACGATACCCTTTCATGTAAAAATTTTGATACATCTATAAGTTCAATATGCCTATGATAGGTATGGTTAAAACTTAAGTAAGTCAAATCATCATAAATACGACTTAATGTTTTAGATGCAATTTCTATACGATTGAGTTCTTCACTCTTCTCATAAATCTCAGAAGATTCAAGTATCTCAATATTTGTTAAAATAGTACTAATGGGCGTATTGAGTTCATGTGTTGTGTCTTCTATGAAACGATTCGTCTTTTCGATAGACTCACGCATAGGTGCGATAAATAGTTTTCCTAAAAATATCCCCAAAACACAAAAGAATAGCCCAGCTATAAGCATATAACTATATATAGATTTTTTTAGCTCCCACATGGGACCATAGTCAATCTCTTGTGTAACTAAAAGGTATGCTGCCCCTAAATAATAAGGTTCAACACTGCTTATATGGAAAAGTTTGTTATTTTCACTATAAGATTTTTTCTCATCTATAGATTTTTTTTCTTGAAATGTCCCCATAATATATCTTTTATCCAAATCATATATAGCTGACTTATATGGTGAGTCTCTAGGATATGTAAGTTTTTCATCAAAAGTATTATGTAGTGTTCTAATTTGTGTTTTAATCATCTGGGCTTTATGACTTAAAATATCTTTTTGTTTGTCAAGAATATGCTCTTTTTCATAGTGGTAAAACATAATGCCCGCTAAGGCAAAAAGAAAAAATGTAGAGAGCAGATAGATAAGCAAAAATCGGATTAGACTTTTTTTCTCACTTTTTAACAAGACGATATCCTATATTTTTAATGTTTACAATTTTTTCTTTGCCAATAGTAGCTCTTAGTGTCTTGACGTAAGCACGAAGCGACCCAATACTAGAGTTTTCATCATATTTCCACAAAGAATTTGATATTTTTTCATAAGTCAACAATTCATTACAGTGTTCTATAAAAACAGAAAGAAGTTGTAATTCTTTCTTTTTCAATTCAATATTTTTTCCATTACCACTCAAAGTTTTGTACTTAACATCAAACAAATATCCATCCTCTAAATCAAAATTATCATCGTAAGTGCCATATCTACGTCTCAGTATAGATTCTACTCGAACCAAAAGTTCATTGAGTGCAAAAGGTTTACGTATGTAGTCATCGCAACCAACTTCAAAACCTTTAGTAACATCTTCTGTAGAGTTTAAAGAAGTGATAAAAATAGCGGGTATTTCACAGCCCTCTTGACGTAGTTTTTTAAGACATTCAAAACCATTTTGGTAAGGTACTTTTACATCAAGTAGAAGAAGATCTACAAAATTTTCATATACCATTTCTTCAGTGTTGCGTCCATCATAAACACAAATCACATCATAACCTTTTGAAATAAGAAATTGTTTGATAGTGTCACTAAACGGTACATCATCTTCAAGTAGTAAAATAGTTTGTACCATCATAAATCCTTCTGTCTCTTATCATAACACAGTTATGCGTTGAAAATTCTATATTGATGTCAAAATGAGGCAAAAAAGCATCACGGAGTATACTCTATACACAGATATCACTACTCTATGAGAATAATTTTGATATACTTACCCTTAAAGGGGATGTCTATGGAGTTAGTTCAAAAAGTTTTATCAACACTTAGTGTTATACTCCTTGCTATTCTCATCTATTTCTCTAGCCAACTCATACAACAAGAAATGGATACAAAAGCATATAAAGTTGACTATGCTACCCTTCATTCAGTAGAATACGGGATGTTCAACTCTGGCATATGGACAAAAAAAATTACTCAAATTGTAGATAAAAAAATAGAAACATTTAATTTTAATGCAAATAATAGAGAAGAAGTAAAGGGCTACATCAGTACTATTATTGACACCCTCATCCAAGAAGCAGAACGTGCTGTGAAGGAAAGAAATACAGGAAAACGTGGTTTTTTTGATAGCATTTTGGGCTCAACCAAGCAGATAATAACAGACTCACTCATAGACTTTAAAGATTTACGAAATCGTATCCCAGAATTTACAAACAGAGTAATGGAAGAGGTAGAAAAGCCTGAAAATCAAGCAAAAGCAAAAAAAGTGATACGTGCCAAGCTTAAAGAATTTATGCAAGAAAAGTTTCAAAAGCATACTGATATGGAAGCATATTATGCTGTCATTAAAAAATATAATGCGACAAGCCTAGAAGAAGCCAACCAAATACTAGATGACCTCATACAAAAAAACACAAATGAACTAAATAGATATATGTACATTATTCTTATTTTAGCGCTAGTTATAGTTTTGATTGTACTCTTTTTGGGGACATTGGCTTCACTGACCCTCTTTGTACTTTCTAGTACGAGTGTTGCCCTTCTCGTTTCTGGGATTATGATGCCTATGCTAGACATAGAGGCTAAAATTTCTAAACTTACATTCACCATGTTTGACCATCAAATCATCTTTGAAAATCAGATTCTCTTTTTTCAGAGCAAAAGTATAGCTGACCTTGTACGTTTACTTTTAGACTCTGGTGAGGCACGTATGATACTCGTAGGTATACTCTTGGTGATGTTTTCCATCATTTTTCCTACGCTGAAACTCATTGCAACGACTATGTATTTCTACAGTAGAAGTGTTATCGGTGACAACCCAGTCACACGTTTCTTTGCCTTACGCTCCACCAAATGGTCTATGGCAGATGTCTTTGTTGTTTCTATATTTATGGCTTATTTAGGACTAGATGGTGTGGTAGCGAACGAACTCAGACGCTTAGAAGCCCAAGATGAACCTATCAATATTATCACCACTAATGCCACACATTTAGAAATAGGTTTCTTTCTCTTTTTAGGCTTTGTTGCAACAAGCTTTGTGCTTTCTATGATGGTGGAACATAAATACAAAGAAGACTAAATATATATAAAAAGATTATACATTTGACTAATATCAAGATACGTATCAAAACCTTTCTCTAAAATTATACAAATTCATTTCAAAGTAAGATAACTTGTGACATAATATAATTACTTTATATTATATAAAGAGATTAACAATACAATTCTAATAGG
>CAYXTZ010000036.1:0-11987 GCA_964468535.1 uncultured Sulfurovum sp. | reverse complement strand
TTTAGTTTTTTAGGTCTTGCGACCATTATTTTGTTATAGAATCTTATAATTAGATTCAAAAAGGATTTTTTAGTCATATGGACTTGTTGCTTTTATATTTTTTCGCTGCGGTGATTATTTCATTTATATGCTCTGTTTTAGAGTCGGTACTTCTTTCGGTAAACATGCCTTACATCTCTGTACTTGAAAAAGAGAAACCAAAAGTAGGGGCATTACTTAGGTCTCACAAAATTAATATCAATGTTTCTATCGCATCCATACTCATCTTAAACACTATTGCAAATACTTTGGGAGCTGCTGCAGTTGGAGCTCAGGCTGAGAGTATTTATGGTGCAGGAGCTGTTTTTTATGTTTCTATCATCTTGACATTTGCTATTTTATTTTTATCTGAAATTATCCCTAAAACTATAGGAGCTACATACTGGAAATCTCTAGCCCCTAGTGCTGCTTATGTGATACGTTTTCTGATTTGGGTTACTTATCCTATTATATTGATGACTTTATTTGTGACACGTCGTATTAACAAAGATAATTCCGGACTTAGTTTAAGTAAAGCAGAACTCATACAGTCAACACTTATGAGTGAGGGCGAGGGTGTCTTAGATGAAAAGGAGTCTGATGTCATAGAAAACATTTTAATGCTAGATAGTATTAAAATAGAAGAGATACTCACACCTCGTACTGTAGTATTTGCCTTAGATGGTAATCGTAGCATAGCAGATATAGTAGAAAATGAACCCGCTATCTTTAAGTTCTCACGAGTACCTGTTTTTGATGGAAATATAGAAAAAATAACAGGTATGGTGATGACAAAAAAAATCTTTAAACAAGCACTAGAAGATGATTCTCTTGCCCTAAATAGTATAAAAAAAGATATTTATAAGATAAATGAAAACATCCCTGTTTCTTTGGCTTTAGACTTATTTATCAAGAAAAAAGAGCATATGTTTTTGGTACTTGATAGTTACGACCAAACGGAGGGAATTGTAACCTTAGAAGATTGTGTTGAGACTATATTGGGTGTTGAAATAGTTGATGAAAGTGACTCTGATGCAGATATGCGAGAAGTGGCTAAACATAAAATGCGTATGCAACGAAGAGCGGAAGAGAAGTCTGGAGTGAAAAGTTAACTTATGTCATTAGTAACACTTGGATTGAGCGAGGAGATGCTAAGAGCGTTAAAAGATAAAGGTTATGAATCTGCCACACCCATACAAAAAGCCCTCATACCTGAGATGTTTACACGTCGCGACATCATGGCTGGAGCTCAGACGGGTACAGGGAAGACGGCGGGGTTTGCTTTACCCATACTTCAAGAGCTTTCTAAAAGTTTTATAGAGGGTAAGCACTATCCTAAGGCGGTCATCATCGTACCTACGCGTGAGTTGGCCAGTCAGGTACATGAGAGTTTTGTGTCTTATGGGAAGTATGTGCCACTGAGGAGTATCGTGCTTTATGGCGGAGCAAATCTTACTTCTCAAACCAATAGACTAAAGCAAGGTGCAGATATCATCGTGGCTACTTCTGGACGTTTACTGGAGCATATTAAGCAAAAAAATATCAACCTTGAATCTGTAGACTATTTGGTACTAGATGAAGCAGATACTATCTTAGACATGGGATTTGTGCATGAAGTGAGTGCGATACTACAGCATTTGCCTGAGCGTAGACAAAATATACTCATCTCTGCCACACTTTCTGGTTCAGTAAAAAGACTAGCTGAGCAGATACTTACCAAGCCAAAACTTATAGAAGTAGATAGTATGGGGACCTCTGCTAGTTTAGTAGAGCAGATAGTTTACCCTGTTGAGAAAGAAAAGAAAACAGAACTGCTCTCGTACCTTATAGGTTCACGTAACTACAAACAAGTACTTGTATTTGTACGTAAAAAAGAGCTGGCAGATGATGTCACAAAAGAACTCAATCTCTCAGGACTTAAAACTGCTGTAATACATGGCAGTAAAAGTTCAGGTGAACGTAAACGGGCTTTAGAAGGATTTAAAGAGGGCAGTATACGTGTCCTTGTAGCTACGGACATAGCAGCACGTGGGCTAGACATACCTGCACTTGGGGTAGTGATGAATTACGACATCCCACACGTCACAGGAGACTACATACACCGCATAGGGCGTACGGGTAGGGCAGGAGTAAAAGGTTTGGCTATTACCCTTATATCTCCACTAGAAATGTTAGCATTGAAAGATGTGGAAAAACTTATGGGAAAAGCCATAGCTAGAGAAAATTTAGAGGGGTATGCACCTAAAGCCATAGCTACACAAAAAGGGGCTAGAAAAAATCCAAAAGCGCATAAAAGTGCAGATGGTGCTTTTGGCAAGAAGAAGAAAAAGTCTACGACATTTTCTAGCACAAAAAAAAGAAAAACCACAAAGCGTGATGGATTTAAGGTGTATGATGCGGCTAAGTCTAAAGGGGATAAGAAATATAAATAATCACCCTTTCACCAACATTTCGCTAAAATCACAACAATAATTTACTAAGGATTCACCATGGGACTAGGCATCGGACTTGTTGGACTACCAAACGTAGGGAAATCTACCACTTTTAACGCACTCACAAAAGCACAAAATGCAGAGTCTGCAAACTATCCTTTTTGTACTATAGAGCCAAATAAAGCAGTAGTACCTGTACCAGACAAAAGATTGGACGCATTAGCAGACATAGTGAAACCTGAAAAAATACTATACTCGACACTTGACTTTGTAGATATAGCAGGGCTTGTGGCAGGTGCAAGTAAAGGTGAAGGGCTTGGAAATAAGTTTTTAGGAAACATTCGTGAGACTGAGGTTATACTTCACATAGTTCGATGTTTTGTTGATGAAAACATTGTGCATACAGAGGGGAATATAGACCCCATTCGTGATGTAGAAATCATAGAACAAGAACTTTTGTTTGCAGACATAGATGCGGTACTTAAACGTATAGATATGCTAAAGAAAAAAGCCAGAGGCAATGACAAGGATGCCAAAGAACAGCTTGAAGCTGCTGAAGCCCTACTTTTGCACATAGAAGATGGTGCTCCTGTCTCAACCTTTCCAGACCTAGAGTCAGATGGTTTTGTGGCAATGAACAAAGAACTACGTTTACTTACTTCTAAGCCCATCATCTATGGTGCAAATGTAGACGAAGCTGGACTTGAAGTTGATAGTGACTATGTCAAGCTACTTAAAGCTTACGCAAGTGATAGAGACTCAGAAGTCATCAAACTTTGTGCTAAAGTAGAAGAAGATATGCTAGATTTTGATGATGATGAACGAGATGAGATGTTAGCAGACTTAGGTGTAAAAGAGTCAGGACTAGAACAAATTATACATAAGGGTTTTGACAAGCTTGGACTCATGAGCTACTTCACAGCAGGTGTAAAAGAGGTACGTGCATGGACGATACGTAAAAACACCACTGCACCTAAAGCAGCAGCTGCCATACATAATGACTTTGAAAAAGGCTTCATACGTGCGGAGGTCATAGCCTATGACGATTACATAGAGTTTGGCGGAGACAATGGTGCAAAAGATGCAGGGAAAAACAGACTTGAAGGCAAAGAGTACATCGTGCAAGATGGCGATGTGATGCATTTTAGATTTAACGTTTAACATATAAGGATTTTATGTGAAAAAGATATTTATACTAACATTGATAATGTTTCTTTTTGTAGGTTGTGATGCTAAAAAAGGTACATTTTTAGAAACGGTTGAAAGCGAAAATGATTTACCCACTGCTGTAGCTAAATTAAAAATGCTCATTAAAGAAAAGGGATTGAGTTACTTTCACACCATAGACCATCAAGCCAATGCTAAAGGTGCTGAAATGAACTTAAAACCTGAGACTGTAGTGGTCTTTGGCAACCCTAAAATGGGCACAGTTCTTATGAACTGTAACCCCTCAATGGGTTTAGATTTACCCTTACGTATGTTATTTACTACAGACTATGAAGGCAAGACTACTATTACCTACACAAATCCAGAGTACTGGTCACTTAAGCACAACATTAGGAACAAAAACTGTTTAGCCATCTTAAATAAAGCAAAAATAGCTTTAGGTAATTTAGCTGAAGAAGCAGGTAAAAAGTAGATGAACATCAGTACAAATGAGATACTTTTCCGTATACAAAAAGCATTAAACCTTAGTATGGAAGAGATGCTAGAAGCCTACAAATTAGAGAAGTATGAAATGGAGGCTTCGCATTTAGACTCTCTGCTTAAACGCCAAAGAGATGCTTCTTTTATGCTCTGTTCCTATGAGGAGTTAGGTGTATTTTTAGATGGTCTAGTTACACTTAAACGTGGGCCAAGCCCTAAAAAATCTAACGATGCTGTAGTGGAACTCACTAACAATCTTATATTGAAAAAACTACGCATAGCTTTAGAACTTAAAGAGGCTGAGACGGAAATCATCTTTGGATTAGCAGATATTGAACTTAGTAAGCAGCAACTCGCGTCACTTTTTCGTAAAGAAGGTCATAAAAACTTTAAGCCATGCTCAGATGAACTACTTATGAACTTTTTAGAGGGACTAGATGAGTTTTACTACATTGGTGGAGATATGGAAGAGTAGATGAAACATATAGGTTTTTTAAAATCACTCAAAGCTTTAAAAAGTCATATTCTCAAAAACAAAAAAACAATTGCTATTTATCCAGCAGCTACCTTCCCTGAAAAGGAAACAAATTTATGCACCTGTACCGATGCACAAGGTGAAACAAAATACCTCTATAACTCCGAAAAAGAATTAAGCTATCTGCTTAGTAAAAAAGATATCAAACTTCAGGCTTACCCTTGTCCTCATGAAAAAGGTTGGCATTTAAGTAAAGTATAATGAGTATGATTTAAAGGGGTTAAACTTATTTTACTTTATAGTAACTCTTGTCATTTGCATAGGAGATACTACCTTTATAATGTCTATGTATTTCACGGTTGGTCTGTTTTTCTTTCCCTAGTGTTCTTAGCATTCTGTGTGATAGAACTAGAGATTTTGCCTTTGCCTTTTTTGCTATTTGACCAATGATAATAGGTGTCATATGTAGCTTGACTGCCACACCTTTTGCATGTTTTGGTATAGCATTGTGCATGACCAATATATTTGTATTTTGTCCTAGTTTTTCTAGGGTATGATAGTCCCCATTCATATCACCAGAGAAAGTAATGCTTTTTTCTCCCACACTCACTTTGTATGCCACAGCAGGGATAGCTCCATGATGCACAGAAATAGCAGAAATAATTATGTCTCCTTGTTTGTAGATGACTTTTACTTTTCGTGTGTCTCTCACGTTATGGGTCTTGAGTTGCAGAGAGCTTTTTCCATCTAAATGGTCACCCAAATACTGCCATGCCCCATCACCATCTTTAAAAAGTTTTTCTATAAAATCCTCAGTGCTAGGCATAACATCATTGCCTTTTGGACCAAAGAGATGAAGTTTTCCAGAAGCTGTTGTGAAAAAGCTGGACTTTAACAAAGCGGGAAGGTCAGCTGTGTGGTCTGCATGAAGGTGTGTGAGAAGTATGACATCTAGGTCTTGTATCTTGGCATTTACTTCTTCAAAACGTAAGCTTGCACCTCCGCCAAAGTCTATGAGGATTTTACTTTTCCCATCTATCCATACTATGTAAGCAGATGAAGCACGCTTGTCTCCACTCTCTGGACCACCAGAACCTAGAACCTGTAACGCAACATTTTGTTGAGCAAAAATGATAAGGGGACTGAGTAAAAGTACTAATATAAGTTTTTTCAATTTAAATTCCAATGTTTAATTAGTGCATAGAAGCTACACAGTCAATATTGTATACTTGTTTTATGTAAAATTTGTGTACTCAAGGAGTATGATTGTGAATAATGTATTTGGAGAAGTCTCGGTACTTTTTTCATATCCTAAACATTTGATTGTCTTGGTGGCTAGGCTATTGATAGCATATGGTTTTGCTAAACCTGCTCTCTTAAAACTGAATGATATGACTGTAACTTCATCATGGTTTGCAACTTTAGAGATCCCTTTGCCAACATTGTTAGCATATGTTGTGACAGGGCTAGAGACCATAGGTATTGTTTTGCTTGTGTTGGGACTTTTTACCCGCCAAATCTCTATTTTACTCTCTTTTGTGATGATAGGTGCCATGATATTCGTACATGGTACACATGGATTTTCATTGGCCGAGAATGGTGTTGAGATACCACTTTATTATTTGTTATTTTTGTCCTTTTTTGTAACTTTTGGGGCAGGCAAGTATGCCTTAGATAATGTACTATTCAAGGATGGCAATGATGAATAGTGAAAAACTTTTTTCAAACTTCCCTCTTCTTGAAGCGGATTGGAGTGCATTACTTAAAGTCTTAATTGTGGTGATTATTTTAGTCCTTTTTGCACTATATATTTATGATAGGTTTATACAAAGAAAAAATCAACTCCTTATAAATTTTCCTCTCATAGGACGAATGCGTTATGTGTTTTATATGTTGCGTGGTCCCATGCGTCAGTACTTTGGCGATGAAACATTTTATGACTCTTTTGAAAAGCTAGAATGGGTAAATAAAGTAGCATCAGGCGAAAACCCCTATCTTTCCTTTTCTCCCACAAAACCTTATGGCAATCAAAAAACACTTTTTAAACATGCCAATTTTGTAAAAGAAGTCTCAGAAGTACAAGAAAAGTTTCACCTAACCTTTGGAAAGGAAAGAAAGATACCTTTTGTGAGTACGAGTATCATCGGGCGTTCTGCCATGAGCGATGGCGCTATTTCTCCTGAGGGGACTAGAGCCTTTTCTATAGGTGCAAGAAAAGCCAACTTCCCCATAAACACAGGTGAGGGAGGACTTACATCAAACTTTTTAGCTTCACTCAATATAGAAGACTGCGAAGGTACAGATTACTTGGAGATTAAAGAAGGTACATGGTTCGCAAAAAGTACCTACTGTGCGTTACGTTTTATTACAAATAAAGAAGTATCGCAACGGGTTTACCGTAAGATGATTGTACGTCAAAAAGACAGAGGGTCATTTATATTTGATAATAAAAAGTTACTTTATTTTCGTATAGACTGGGAAAAGGAGTTAGAAAACTTCCCAGTAAAAGTTCCAAGTTCTGTACCAGATATTACCTTTCAGATGGGTTCTGGACTGTATGGTGTACGTCATCATGATGGGACATTTAATCCTGAACGTTATAAAAAAGTGATGCGTTTTGCAGCTATGACGGAAATAAAACTAGCTCAAGGAGCTAAACAAACAGGGGGTAAACTTTTGGCGGCTAAAGTCAGTGATGACATTGCTTATTATCGAGGGATACCCGCACATGAAAATCTCATAAGTCCAAATAGGTTTCCTTATGCCACTGACATGGATACTTTTTTTGACTTTATTTCTCAGCTTCAAGAGCTTTCGGAGAAACCTGTTGGATTTAAAATAGTTATCTCAACGAAAGAAGATTTTGAAAGCTATGCACTAGCACTGAAAAAAAGAAAAGAGAGAGGTAAGAGTATTGCAGATTTTATTACTATTGATGGGGGCGATGGAGGGTCTGCTACTGCACCACTAGAGATGATGTCTAAGATAGGATTACCCATACGTGAAGCACTAGATATTGTTGTATCTACACTTGAAAACTATGGATTAGGTGATGACATAATGATAATTGCAGCAGAAAAAGTACTCACTCCAGATGATGTGATAGAGCTGCTCTGTCATGGTGCAGACTTCATAAACATTGCCCGTG
This sequence comes from uncultured Sulfurovum sp., assembly GCA_964468535.1. Classification (GTDB taxonomy): domain Bacteria; phylum Campylobacterota; class Campylobacteria; order Campylobacterales; family Sulfurovaceae; genus Sulfurovum. Next base: position 4,267 of record CAYXTZ010000036.1, on the reverse strand, counting down.
GATTTATGCTCTCAGCTGGATGTATACGTGCTAGGGAGTGTTCAGGAGCAGGGGGACGTAACTGTCCCGTGGGTCTTGCCACTATGGATGAGGGTAAACGTAGTAAATACCTTGTACTTCAAAAAGCAAAAAATGTAGCCAATTATCATAATGAACTTTTAAATGGTGTGCGTTCACTGATGGCTGTTATGGGCAAAACAAATGTATCAGAGTTGTCAATGGATGACCTTAATTTACGTTAAAAATACTGAGCTATTTTATGGGTATAATGTCCTAATATATTTACCCTAAACGAGAATGATAATGACAAATACAGAAGAGACAGACAAACTTACCCAAGAAGCCAAGTCACATATGCAAGCATTATTGAGTATTGTATTTGAGCATACAGAGGCACAACAGGCGGTTATTGTATATGACAATGACTCAAGCCTTTCAAGCATACTTTCAAGAGCCTATAAAATGAGTCTAACTAAAGCTAGGTTTGTAAATTTTAATGCCACTACACCTTCAGAGATATTAGAAATATTTTCTACCTTAAATGTCTTAGATATAGTTATACTTATACAGTCTACAAATTTTCGTTTAGATGCCTTTCGTATACGTGTAGAACTATTTAAGCGTAAGATAAAAGTTATAGAACACCCACATCTTAGCCGCATATCGGATGCAGAAATACAAACGTATATAGATGCTTTACATTATGATACGTATACGATAAGGGACACAGGAAAGATGCTCAAAGAAAAAATGGACAGAGCTAAAAATATTTCAATAAATAGTAGTGAAGCATGTCTTTCTTTTCCTGTAGGCGTAGAGCCTGTAAAACTTAACATAGGGGACTACTCACAAATGCCAAATATAGGTGGGCAGTTTCCCATAGGCGAGGTCTTTACTGAGTCTAAAGAGCTAAGAGCTGTACAGGGACGTGTAAACATTTTTGCTTTTGCAGATTTGAGCTATAGGGTTAATAAACCTAAAAACCCTATCACGCTTATTATTGAAGAGGGTAAAGTAATTGACTGTGAAAACTCTACACCTGCTTTTGATGACATGCTAGCACTCATACGCGAGGGAGAAGAGGTAGTGTGGGTACGTGAATTAGGTTTCGGACTAAATCGCGGTATGAGTAAAACAAAAATAGTGAGTGATATTGGTAGTTATGAGCGTATGTGTGGAGTGCATCTCTCTCTTGGTGCAAAGCATGGTATGTATGCCAAACCTGGATTTAAAAGAGGCGATGGTAAGTTTCACATAGATGTCTTTGTTGACACAAAAACAGTGATACTGGATGATGAGATTATTTTTGAAAATGAAGCTTGGGTGCTGTAATCTTTGTTATATTTAAAAATATTAAATCTCATAAATTAGAGGAAGGAATCAAAGCTTGTAAAAATGATTTATAGGTCCATGCCCCTTGCCAAGTATTTTGTCTTTTCCTGCTTCTATAGCTTTATTTAGGTAAGTACAGCTTTTGGTTACAGCATTTTCTAATGTTTCACCATGAGCTAAATAGGTGGCGATACTAGAAGATAGACTACAGCCTGTACCATGCGTGTTGATGGTCTCTATGGCTTTGTTTTGTATGCTAAGTGTTGCTTTATTTTTGTAGTTATAAAGTATGTCTATCATCGTGTCTGCAAATGCTAAGTGTCCACCTTTTAACAAAACAGAAACTTGGTATTTTTCTCCTAAATCTTTAGCTGAAGTTTCTTGGTTATCTTGGTTTATGCTATGACCTAAAAGTAGTTCTGCTTCTGGTATGTTAGGCGTTATGAGCTTCACAGAAGGTAAAAAGGATTTAAGACGTTCAACGGCTTCATCGCTGATGAGTTTGTCACCTGAAGTGGCTATCATCACGGGGTCAAGAACGATATTTTTTATAGCGTATTTTTCTAGTGTGTTTTGCACAGCTTCTATGACTTCACTAGAGTGTAGCATACCAATTTTTACTGCTCCAAATTTTATGTCATCAAAGACAGCGTTCATTTGGGCTAGGAGATGTGGTACAGGTATGGCATGTATGTCTGTTACACCTTGGGTATTTTGTGCCGTAGTAGCCGTGATGACAGATGCTGCATACCCACCATTTGCAGATATGCTCTTGATGTCTGCTTGTATGCCTGCACAACCTCCTGAGTCTGAACCTGCTATGGTGAGTACAGTATAGTAGGGCGTACTCATATCTTCCAATTCTCTTGTTTGTGTGCTGAGTCCCAAAATAGGTACTCTAGCTGAGACGTCTTTATAAAGACTTCTTCCATTTTAGCGAGATTTTCTGGCGAGGCAGTGAGGGCATAGGTGTTGGCAATGTCTATGGCTTTGGCTACAGCCTCTGCAAATTCATCGCTAGCGTAAGTGTCTATCCATGATTGATAAGAGTTTGAGCCTTTGTTACTTTGCATACGCAAGATGAAATCTCCTACTTCCTTATAAATAGTAAAACAAGGCAATATCGCAGCGATGCCCACTTCTACAGACTCATTGTTGACGATACGTGCCAAATAAGAGTTATACAGTTCACAAGTAGGTGAGGGTGTTGGATTTGTGTATTTGGCATTTGAAAAGGTTTTATGTAGTGCATCTTCTACTTTTATGATACCAGTAGCAGACTCGTAAAAAAACTGAGTCTCATCAGCACGATGACATTTTGTACCCACGGTGACCAAAGATTTTTTGTATTCGCTAAGATATAAAGAGTCTTGATTTACATAAAATCCAAAGATATCTTTGCCTAATGTATCTTGCATTAGTTCTATCACAAAGTCATGTTTGGTGATAGCATGAAAGATATGTTCCGTTTTTGCTCGCGTTTCTTCGTACCAATTTTTCATAGTTTATTCCATCATTTTTATTTAGTCATCATTGTGCAATTGCCCAGAAAAATCAAAGCCAAACTTCATTTTATTGGCTATCTCTTCTTGTACCTCGTCTATGAGGTCTTCAGTTTCGCTCTCTATTTGTTCTATGAAAAACCTTTGTTCTCGTATCCGTTTAAAGCTATGTATCTTATAAGGTTTATCAGCACCATGTTCTTCGGTAAATTTTTCAATCGTATCTTCCCAAATGATGGTTAGTTCATGTTCTATTGTTTTTTGTTCTTCATCATCTGGTAAAGTGTAGTTAAATGCTACAACATCTATGTAGGTTATGACCTCATATTCTTCACTTTCCTTTGGAGATGATACTTCGTTGTGTGTCATGATGATTTCCTTTTTTATCCACTATAGCCAAGATAGCTTTCATTTATATGTATTTTTTTGTTTATTTGTTTTGTATCAATACTTTTAATTCTTTTATGTCATCTCTAAGGTTTTGAATCTCTTCTTTCAAAATCTCTTCGTTACTGTGTATTTCTTGTGTGACATGTTCTTTTTCATTTGCATTCATTTCGTTCATCGCATCTACAACGATGGCGATGATAAGGTTGACAATTATAAAAGTAGAAAAGAAGATAAATGGTACAAAAAAGACCCATGCCAAAGGGTATACTTCCATGACGGGACGGACGATGCCCATAGACCAAGACTCTAGTGTCATAATCTGAAAAAGGCTATAGAGCGACTCTCCTAATGAGCCAAACCATTGTGGAAAATCTTCGCCATAAAGTTTTGTGGTGATGATGGCAAAAATGTAAAAAAACAGTGAAAGCAATACAGCTATGGAAGCGATACCAGGAACAACAGAAAGTAATGCCATGATGATTTTTTGCATTTGTGGTACCATGGTCATGAGTCTAAAAAGTCGTAACACACGTAAGACTCTAAATATTTCGAAACCAGCATTGGCAGGTACAAGAGAGATGGCAACTACTATGAAATCAAAAATAGACCAAGGGTCTTTGAAAAATGAGACCCTGTGGACATAGATACGCAAGAGTACTTCTATGGTAAATATGCTTACAACGAAGGTGTTAAAAGAATTAAAGAGACTACCGTAGTTACTTGACAGTTCTTTAGAAGTTTCAAACCCCATGGTGATACCATTGAGTATGATAAGTATCATGATGAAGTTTTGGAATTTTGAGTGCGTGACAAAGTTTTTGAGTATTTGATGCAAGGGATGCTCCTTTGGTTATTGTGATGTTTTATAGCATAGGATACTTAATAAAAGGGTTAAGGAAACTTCGGCATTCTTTCTAGGTAAAGGTACGCAGATAGCAAGTACGGGAAACTAAGACTCCAAAATGCTTAATTCCCGCATAAATAGTTAGCTTTCACGTTCTCTAGTTATGCTATTTCCACTTAATAGAGCAACCCATAGAAGC